>JAICXX010000300.1 GCA_025934485.1 Chitinophagaceae bacterium | reverse complement strand
TTTCAGCAAAAGATCAAGCTGAAGAAGAGCCAGACAACGGTGACGGGCGCGATCAATTACATGACTTGTAATGATAAACAGTGCCTTCCTCCCGACGACGTGAAATTCAGTATTCCTATTAACTAAAATGCGCACCGTAGCGGTTAAAATCAAGTAAATAAGATGAAACATTGTTATTGGATTGTTCTGCTTTTGGCAGGCACCGGCGGAGCGCTTGCCCAACGTCCCAGATTGGTGGAGAAGGTGACCAGGAAAGGCGGAGACGTCGTCATTCCGTACGAGAAATATGTCTTGTCGAATGGGCTGACCGTGATCCTGTCGGAAGACCACTCCGATCCGCTCGTCAATGTGGATGTGGCCTACCATGTAGGATCGGCGAGAGAGGAGATCGGCAAGTCCGGCTTTGCCCATTTTTTCGAACACATGATGTTCGAAGGAAGCGATCATGTAAAAAGCGGCGATCATTTCAAGATCGTGTCGGCTTCCGGCGGCGACATGAACGGCTCGACCAACATCGACAAGACGCATTATTATGAGACCGTACCAAGCAATCAATTGGAGAAGATGCTTTGGCTGGAGTCCGATCGGATGGGTTTTCTGTTGGACGCTGTGACGCAACCAAAATTTGAGATCCAGCGGGCGACGGTCAAAAACGAGCGCGGCCAGCATTACGACAATGTGCCGTACGGTCTGGCGTTCGAACATTTGTCAAAGGCGCTGTACCCGTATGGGCACCCTTATTCCTGGCTGACGATCGGCTATGTGGAAGATCTCAACCGGGTAGATGTAAATGACCTCAAGCGCTTTTTTCTCCGCTGGTATGGACCGAACAATGCTGTATTGACGATCGGTGGAGATATCGATGTCAAACAAACCCTGACCTGGGTGGAAAAGTACTTTGGGTCCATCCCCCGGGGCCCCGGGGTAAGCCCGACCGTAATTCCCGCGCCTACGGTAGATAAGGAGCGTTTTGTATCCTATCACGATAATTACGCACAATTGCCGATGTTATGGATTGCCTACCCGGGTGTCAAACATGGAGATAAGGACGAATGGGCACTCGATGCGCTGGCTACGATTCTCGGCCAAGGCAATAGCTCTCCCCTGTTCCAATGCTTCATCAAAGGGCGCGAGGCCGTCCACGCGGGCATGTATTCGAGTAACGAGGAACTCGCCGGGATGTTCGGCATCCAGCTAGTGACCTATCCCCAGTTCTCCCTAGCAGCGATCAAACAACAAGTGGACTCTGTACTGGATGCCTTTGAAAAAAAGGGTGTAACGGATGAGGACATTGCGCGGTATAAAGGTTCGGCGGAGGCAGAGATCATCAATTCGTTGGCAAGCGTGCAGGGAAAGGTGATCCTGTTATCCGAAGCGCAGTTATACGAAGGCAGCCCCAACCGCGTGGGCGCAAAGCTGGGTGCCATTCGCAGCATTACGAAGGCCGATGTCATGAGGGTGTTTCGTAAATACGTAAAAGGCCATGCGGCCGTCGTTTTAAGCGTCCTGCCCAAAACGGGGACTGTCGGGCCGGCAGCGCCGGATAACTATACCGTGGATTCCGGGCTTTACAAAGCTCCTGATTATGGCTACGCGGGCTTGACCTATCATAAAGCGTCGGATAATTTCGACCGCAGCATGGAACCGGCGGCTGGTCCGAATCCGGTGGTCAAAGTTCCGGCGTTCTGGACCGATTCGCTCCCGAATGGCATAGCCATCATCGGCAGCAAAAACGACGAGATCCCGACCGTGACGATCACCCTGAACATAAAGGGCGGTGCACTTTGGGCCAACCGGGATTCCTCGAAGGCAGGTCTTTCGAAAATCGTTGCCGCAATGCTGGGGGAATCGACCGAACATTACTCCGCCGAGGCCATTAGTGCAGCGCTTGACCGGATGGGTAGCCAAATCAATGTCGAGGCGACACCCACGGGTATTGAATTCTCAGTCTCCTGTCTGAAGAAGAACGTCGGTGCCACCATGGCGCTTTTGAAAGAACGGCTTTTCGAGCCGAAATTCACGCAAGAGGCCTTCGATCGAATAAAGGAGACCGCGGTTGAGAATTTTCAAATGCGCCAGACGCAGGCGGGGGCGCTTTCGACGGCCATCTTTGAACAACTGTTGTACGCCCCGGATAATTCCCGACCGGTGGCCCTGAACGGTACCGCCTTCAGCCTGCAGCACATCGGACTGAACGATGTCACCGACTTTTACAAGAATTATTTCGCGCCGGAGGTGACGGCGATCGCCGTCGTCGGCGATATCGATAAGGGGGAGGTTGTTCAACAGCTGGCGTTCCTGCAGGCGTGGCCACGGAAAGGGCTGACCGTCCCGACCGCGAATATAGCAGGGCGCCAAGCGCGACCGGGCACGATCTACCTGGTCGACATGCCCCATGCCGCGCAATCGAATATCCGCGTGGGCTATCTGACGAACATTAATTATGATGCAACTGGCTTATACTACCGGTTGGGACTGGTAAACTATCCGCTGGGCGGGGCTTTCACGAGCCGCTTGAATCTCGAGCTAAGGGAGGTCAAAGGGTGGACTTATGGCGCGCAATCCGTTTTTTCCTCGGGACAGTACGGCGGTCAGTTTGGGATCTACACGGGGGTAAAGACAGCGGCCACCGATAGCGCGGTTGGGTCGATCGTGAAGATCGTTCGGAATTACGCGCAGGGCGGCATGACGCCGG
Source organism: Chitinophagaceae bacterium (assembly GCA_025934485.1). Taxonomy (GTDB): domain Bacteria; phylum Bacteroidota; class Bacteroidia; order Chitinophagales; family Chitinophagaceae; genus Puia. The sequence continues at coordinate 2,596 of JAICXX010000300.1, read as the reverse complement.
ACGAGCTGACCTTTACGCGCAATTCCGTGGGCCAGAGCGATGCCCTTAAGTACGAGACCAATGAGCAAAAGGCCGATTTTTTAGCCGAGATCCAGCAGTATCATCTTCGGCCCTCTTACGTCGCGGAGCAACAGAAAATTTTGTCCTCTATAACCAGCGAGGAAATCGATCGACTGGCAAAAGAATATCTCGATCCTTCGAAAATGACCATTGTCGTCGTTGGAGACAAGGCGGTAGTGGGTGAAGGATTGAAACGGCTCGGGTATACAATAATAGAACTGGATGCTAACGGACAAGTCAAACAATAGGAGAGATGCGTTACGGCGTAAATGGGGGGCGGGCAGTTTCTGCGCAGGTCCTGGACTTCATGTTCGATCAGCTATTGTTGGGTCGATGGCCCCCGGGAAACAAAATCCCGGGCATCCGGCAATTAGGCGGCGTGCTGAACGTCAACCCGGCGACCGTGGCCCTGGCCTATCGACAATGGCACGAAATGGCGATCCTTCGACGGCGGCGCGGGATGGGATATTGGGTGATGCCGGATGGGTTAGAGCGGGCCAGACGGCTGTTGGCAGCCGATTTCACGGAGAAGAAGCTTCCCCATTTCTTCGGGAACATTCAGCTTCTTGGGATACCCTGGGCGGAAGTGGAGCTCGCCTATCAAAAATATGTAAGTGGCTTATGTGCCGGTGCGATAAAAAATAAGTTATGTTGACAAAGGGGTGTTGGTTGTTTTTGCTGCTGTGCTGTATTTCCGTCGGCGCTTTCAGCCAGGATACAGCGGGAGTTACGTTTACAACATTGAAGACGGATACGCTTTCCGTGATGGCCAAGGCGCCTGCGGCCACGGCCGCCGTCGTGAAAGATCAGCCGGCCAACAAGACCGGTCACCAGTCGATCTGGTTAATTTTCCTTGAAGGAATCGCGGGTGGCTTTGCAGCCTTGCTCATGCCCTGTATCTTTCCAATGCTGCCCATGACGGTAAGCTTCTTTACAAAAGGTGGCGAAAAAGGAAAAGGTGTAGGACGTGCCATGCTCTATGGCGTAAGCATCATCGTGATCTATGTGGCGCTCGGTCTGGTGGTGACGGTCGCCTTTGGTGCAGACGCCATGAATAATCTATCTACGAATGGCATCTTCAATTTTTGCTTTTTTCTCCTGTTGGTGCTATTCGCCGCTTCCTTTTTGGGAGGATTTGAGCTCACCTTACCCTCTGGGATCGTCAATCGGCTCGGTGCGAAACAGGACCGCGGCAGCGTCGTCGGTATCTTCTTTATGGCTGCAACGTTGGCCGTCGTTTCCTTTAGTTGCACCGGTCCGATAATTGGCACCCTGCTGGTCCAGACAGCAACAACGCATGCATTATTAGCACCGGCAGTCGGGATGGCGGGCTTCTCGGGCGCGCTGGCGCTCCCCTTTACGCTTTTTGCCTTGTTTCCCGGTTGGATAAATCGATTGCCGAGATCCGGCGGCTGGCTGAACAGCGTAAAAGTAGTCCTTGGCTTCCTGGAACTGGCCTTCGCCCTAAAATTTTTGAGTAATGTCGATCTCGCGTACCATTGGCATTGGTTCGACCGGGAGGTCTTCCTCGTCCTATGGATCGTAATTTTTGGCCTCATGGGCTTTTATCTGCTGGGAAAGATCCGGTTCAGCCATGACAGCACGGTGGATCATGTGGGAATCCCCCGGCTCTTTTTATCCATCATCGTGCTGGCTTTCACCCTGTATCTGGTGCCGGGTCTCTGGGGCGCCCCGCTTCGGTCGGTAAGTGCCTTCCTGCCGCCCATGTCGACACAGGATTTCGATCTGAGCACTTTCAACGGTGTTCCCGGGCCCGCCATCGATGCCGGCGCTGCAACTCCGCGGAAGTATATCGATCTTTTTGACAAGCCCAAAGGATTCAGTCCCTTTTTTGATTACGACGAGGCACTTGCGGCAGCTAAAAAAGAAGGGAAACCCGTGATGATCGACTTTACTGGGCATGCCTGCGTTAACTGCCGTAAAATGGAAGCGAACGTGTGGCCCGATCCCGAGGTCCGTCAGCGTATCACCCAGGACTATGTGTTGGTGCAGCTCTACGTAGACGACAAGACCGATCTTACCGATGCGGACAGAGTTACGACCCCCACAGGCCGGGTGCTCGCTACGATCGGTGCAAAATGGAGCTATTTGCAAACCTCCAAATTCGGTGCGAACTCTCAGCCGTATTATGTCCTGCTCGATCCGAAAACGGAATTGCCCCTGGTGCCTCCGCAGGGGGCCAATTATCACCCGTTGGAATATTTAGCCTATCTGGATAGCGGGCTGGCCGCCTTCCGCCAGGCCAATAAATAGATAGCCTGTACTAATAATTATGAAGTAACACAGAACAATCAATTATGTCAATCATCATGTCCACTAAACAAAGCCACTTCAAGGCCTTACTGCTAAAGAGCTGTTTCCTTTTTCTCCTGTCCACGATTGGAAATGCATCTCACCTGCTGGCGCAGGATTCAGCAAAATTGCACATCGGCGACGCTCCCCCACCTTTTCGGTATTCCAAATGGATCCAGGGATCACCGGAGTTCACCAAGCTGGATGACAACGGCGTCTATGT
>JAICXX010000279.1 GCA_025934485.1 Chitinophagaceae bacterium | reverse complement strand
CGGACCGGACATCCAGAAACTCCTGGAGCAATCCTTTGAACAAAGCTTCCCCAACGCCGAGCACGTCACCTGGAGCAACGACGCCGGCGGCTATACCGTGACCTTTACCGTCAAAAGCATCCTCACCCGCATCAGCTATGATAAAAAGGGCAATTTTACCGCGTCGCTCCGGAACTATACCGGCGAGACGCTCCCCTTCTTCATCACTAACTTGCTGAAACAGAAGTATTCCAAATACCAGGTTTATGGCGTCACCGAGGTCACCTCGCCCACTGCGCTCAACTATTTCGTCAAGCTGGAAGGGGCAAAATACTGGATCACCGTCCAGGTCGACATGGAGGGGAATAATGCGGTCGTGGAAAAATATCGGAAACAGAGCTAAGCAGCGGCCCGCTCACCCCTACACCTATAATTCGGTAAAACCCTCGAATTTCCAGGTGTTTACGCCTCCCGCCGTTTAAACGAAAAGAAACCTGTGCGATCTTAGATACAACTAAATATGTTAAACCATGGATCGACAATTCAACACCTGCTCAAAAAAACCGGCTTCCTGGCGGGGGCCCTCTTTCTGGGCTGGACCGCTCAAGCGCAGGCGCAGGCACAGAGCACGACGACACTCTCTGATTCCACTCACCAGCAATATGGCTACCACCACGGTTTCCGCAACGATAGCACACATCGCGGCTTCAATCGGGATGGCTGGGCTAACCGTGAAGACCGCGAAGGCTGGGCCAACCGCGGCGAATTCCGCGGCCACGAAGGTTTCCGCCGAGGCCGCGAAGGTTTCAGAGACGCCATCCACTACACCCCCGAACAGCGTAAACAACTGATGGCCATCAACAAGGAATACCATCAGAAATCGCAGGATCTCTTCAACCAGGACAATATTACGCTCAAGGAGTACAAGGCCGGCCTCATCGCTTTGCAAAAAGAGAAGAAGGAAAAGATGGCCGCCCTGCTGACTCCACAACAGAAGGTGGAGGTGGCGGCACGTAAAAGCAGAATGGATGAAAATCGCAAGGTGATGGAAGCCGCCCACCTGGAACGTCTGAAGCTCAGGCTAAATCTCACGGATGACCAGGTCGCAAAGATCAAGGCAGGCAACGAGAACTTGCACAACCAGGTCAAGGCCATCCATGAGAACGACAACCTCCTGCCCCAGCAGAAACGTGAGCAAATGAAAGCATTGTTGGCAAAACGTACCGACACCTACAAGTCTGTGCTTACCCCCGAGCAATATTCGCAATTCGAAAAAATGCACAACGGCTTCAGAGGACGAGGAAACGCAATCTAGTACATTAACTGTAAAGCCTTCAGGCCGGCCTCGTGCCGGCTTTTTTTATTGGCGGCGACGCCGGCGTCCTCGCCTTCCTCCAAAACCAAAACCCCGCCAAAACCAAAGCCACAACTGCCGGACCCGCCACCCACCACCAATGAAACCTCCGCCTCTTAGCCAGCACAAGCGGCTGAGGATTCCCCACCAAGATCATATTCGCCCAATAGTAAGGCAAGGAATGCGACCGGTCACCCACCCGGATAAACTCCAGCTTGCTCTCCCGCAACGCCTGATCCTTATCCATCCCCGCCGCAAGCCGCTTATGAAAGGCCGCCGTAATCGCATAAATACTCTGCTCATCCGCCTGCCAAAGCGTGGCGGCAACCGCCGGAATACCGGCAGCAGCAAAACCGCGGGCCAGCGAATAGATCCCTTCCCCCTCCGCATTGCGGCCCGCATTGGTCTGACACGCACTCAGCACGACGAGCTGCGCCGCCGGCCGCTGCAACAACGGCAGCTCACTAAGCCGGATGACCGAATCCGCGAGAAACAGCAGCGGCTCCCTTTGGACACTATCCGAACGCGCATGTGCATAAACGGTAACCACGGAGTAACGCCCGGCCACTTGTAAGAATTCCTTTTTCGTGGCCCGCCGCTCCGTAAGCACATCCGCCGAAGGATAGCAGGCAGCGGCCTCACGACACGCATCCACGCTAAGAGGAAGATCAGGTACTTCCAACCGCGCCTCGAAAAAAGCCGGCGCCACTCCGAGGAAAGCGGCCTCATCGGGCAAAGCGCGTGATGGTTGCAACAGATAACGCGCCGAATACACATAATCGAAAGAAAAATCATTGATCAGGAAATGGCTGCCTAAGCTATCGGCAGCAAGCGCCTCGAAAGGAATAAAGAAATTGTCGGGACTCACGAACACCCGACCACCCGTCCAGCCCAAAGGCGCCAGCAAAACGGTATACAGATGATGCGCAAGGCGGGAAAAAGCAGGAAAATCGACATTCTCCGCCTGCCGGTCGGCGCAAAGCCGGAGAAAGCTATTCATCTCCCGGCCGAGATTTTGATAAGGCATCCGGATCATTTGCGTCCCCGAAGACGTGATCCCGAGCAGATAGATCACGCTGTCGCTGACAAAATAATGCACGAAGTATCTACCCCCCACGGCAAGCAGCCGTTGAAGCGCCTGCAACGAAGGAACGGCATCGGCATATTTGTATTGATAATAGGCCGGCGCCGTTTGTTCCAAGGATCGGGTGTAGCGTTCCAGCGAGTCCTTGGCTTGCAGAAAGGCGCGCTCCTCCCGCCCGTAGTCGGGACTCGAGTCGGGGAGGTCGGCAAGATGGCGTTCCTGCTGGATCAACCCAAGCTGAAGCTGCTGCTGACGGGCCAGCTCATCCGGCGGCAAAAAGGCGGAAGCGCCAAGCTCATTCAACTTGTCGTTCAACAACACCGCCCGGCTTTTCTCCATAAAGAAAAAGGCAGTATTGGCATCGTGCGCCAACCACGAGGCCGCCAAAGCATTGGAATAGAACTCGCGGGTACTCGTCCGCCACGCAAGCTTGGAAGGTTCGTCGGTTTGTTCCTGACGCAGGGTGGTGATGAGCGAATCGGCGAGCAACGCGGTATGTACGCAGGCGGCAAGCATGGCAGGCTCACGCGTCGTCTTGTAAAATTCCAGCAGATCATCCGTCTTGTTGGCGAAGGTCATCACCAGCAGTTGTTTGTTTTGCTGCGCGGCCAGCGCTTTAAAGGAAGGATTAAGGAGGATGTCTTTTGAAGGCGGAATATGCAGTTGTTGCAGGGCCTGATGCAGGTCGAGGATAGCCTGGCGGAAGTTTCTCTTGTTATGATGGACCGCATTCAGATCGATACACGCACTGGCGGCCTCGATAGGATCACGGATCTGCAGCGCCAGCTCGTAGGCCCGCTGATAACTCGCCTCCGCTTCATCAAGCCGGTTCATCTTTTCCAGGAGCAGATTGCCCTGATCCAGGTAATAGTCAGCCTGCATTATAGAAGCAGGCCTCCCCGACAACAGCCTGAAGACCGCGCGATATTCCTCCAGGGCATCCTGGGTATGACTAATAGACCCATCGATAAATGCCTTGATCGCAAGACTGTTGCCCAGGGCCGCGGTATCGTGCGTAAAAAAAGCCAGCTGTCTGTCCAGTTCGATATCGTTCACCGCGGCGCTGATATCGCCATCCTTCGTTTCAGCAAGCGCCCGCTGGTACAAAAGGATGATGCTATAAGCCGTATCGTGGGTATCCTGCCCCAGCAGGATGCCGAGCGTGGCTTCCTCGATACATTTTTCATAATCCCCTTTGATCGAATAGATATTACTCCGCTCCTGCCGGCAGGTCTTGACGACGGCTACCTCGCCGGGAAAGCGGTTGGCGAGCTGAATAGCGCTATCGAAATAGCTCAGCGCCTGGTCATAAATCGAAAGCCCCTTGTAATAATAACCCATATTCCGGTAGCTGCCCGCGGCAAAAGAGAGACAAGCGCCAGCACGTCCTGACGTATTGATCCGGATCGCTTCGAGGTTGTTGGCGATACAGCTGTCATAGGCCTTGGTGGTATAGTACTCGAACACCGCGATACGATGCAGCAGCCGCGCATATACGGAATCCCGAACATACCCTCCCTTCTCGAACGCCACGCGGAGCGGCAGCACCAGCGCGAGCTTCTGTTGCTGGCTAAGCCCCTGTGCTTGTTCGATATGCAGCAGGCTGTCCCAGATCACCATCGGCGTAAGGGGAGAAACAGGAGGGCTGCTATGGCTAAGCAACCCTCCGAAGATGCCGATCAACAATATGGTGTTAAAGCGTTTGATCATGCGTGTTAAGGCGCCAATTCTCCATGGACGATCGAGTCGGTAAGGGCCTTGTCGATGATGAGCACCTGGCGGCCATTGGCCGTGGTGTTCATCGCCGGAATGATCACATGTTTATCGGTTTTATTGGCGAGATGACTGTAGAGCGCCGCGATCCTGCCCGTGACCACAGGCGCCGCAAACGACGACCCCGTGATCGTATAAATGGTATAGACACCGCCCACCGTCTTTGGTGGATTGATGGGATCATAGAATACATAGATGCCACCCGGCGCGATCGTGTCGCATTGCGCACCGACGTCGACGATAGTATTGGAGGCGTTCTGGAGCGGACTCGGCTTCTGCGTCCTGTCCGACACCGTCGTCACGGTGATGACATTGTTGAAGGTCTTCGCAAAACAGGCGGGATAGAACCGGTTGCTGTCGAGATAACGGTAATTGGCCGTATGATTCATCGACTGGAAGACCGCGTCTTCCGCGGTGTCGTCGTTACCCGCGGCGGCGACGAGCAACATGCCGGTGGTGTTGAGATATTTACCCATGAAAGCGCCAAGCATGTTCTCCACTTTGAGGGTGTTCGCCGTATCCGTTTGCGCATAATGATAAAACCCAAAGCTGGCGTTGACGATCTTCGCCCCGGCGCCGGAGGCATAGGCAAAGCCGCAGAGCATGCCGAATACCGTTCCCCGGCCGGAGCTGTCGAAGATCTTCACAGGCAGGATGTTGACATTGGAGCCGCCATATTCCTGCACCTGGTTGAGGATGATCTTGGTAACCTTGGTCCCGTGCTTATCCGGCATATCGTCCTGGGTATTGGCGTTGTTGTCGACAAAATTCCAGCCATGCGAGCTGCTCATTCCTGACGGCGTCTCGAAACAGGTCGAACCTACGGTAGCGACCACGGAAGAACCCAGGGAATCCAGCCCCGAATCGAAGACGGCGACCGTCAGCGGCGTGCCGGAAGGGGTCAGCTTCGGCCAGGTATAGTTGGTGGCGAACCGCTGAGGCAGCTTACCCTTCTCGAGCCGGTAGGTCTGACCAGAGTCGTGCGAGTTCAGACCGTAGTTCGAGCAGTACAGGGTGGGACCGTTATTGCCGGACGGACCGGGCGAAGGTCCACCGCCGCTGCCGCCTACCGTCCCGTTCTGAAGATAGGGTAAGAGGGTGGAGTCATAAAGCAGGATCATATCGGAATCACAATGCGAGCAGACGGCGAGTGCCTGCACGGTGGGGACTTCTTTCTTAAGATCGGAAAGCCAACGTTGATATTGCTCTTTGGAGCTGTCGGGATTCTTCCAGACGACGACTTGATATCTGAGCGGAAATTTATTGGTGTCGGGGACCTGGTAGCCGGGGCTGCCGATCCAGCCGATATCGATCGGCCGGCCATGGTGGCAATGACACGAGAGCGCAAGCAATAGAATGGCAAAAGCGCTCAGCGCCATTTTCGGCCAGCCGTAGCGGGTAGAAGCTATCATAGATTAATGTTTAAATCTTTTTCAGCCACACAGCCGCCTCCCGGCTCCCGTCCAGGTTACGGCGGACGACGTCTTGCAGCAGCACACGGGCAGTCTCACGGTCACCGGCGGCATTGCGCTCGAGCAGGGTAACGGCTTTCAGAAAAGGTCCGGGATTGCTGTAGAGGGAAGACATGTTTGCGAGGGTATCGAACTCGTGGAGGGCCTGATCGTAGTTCTTCAGACGAAGATAAGCAAGCCCGCTGTAAAGCCGGGCATCTGTATTACCGGCATGGTCATGTGCCAGGGCGGTAAAGAGGTCCAGCGCCTGGTCAAACGCCCGGTGGTTGTAGGCCGTGATGCCCTGCGCGAGGCTGTCACGGGTGCCATCCAGGGTCTGGCTCAGCTGGTCGTAATGGGTGCGGACATAGTCGCCCGCAAGTTGACCCGGCGTGGCGCTGCGGGTTACCAGGTATAGGCAAAAAAGCACCACGACAGCCGCGGCAGCGCTGGCGATGTATAGGGTACGGACCAGGCCCGGCTTTTGACGCTTGGGGCCGGCCGGCGCCCAGACAGCCTTTTTTGCTGCCAGGAGCTCTTCCTTTAACACCTGCCGCGACTGGATATACAAGGCTACCTCCTGCGCGAAGGCCTCGTCCCGGACGCAGCGCTCCTCGAATTGTTGTCTTTCGGCATCGGTGCATCGGCCGGCAAAATAGGATTCTATATAATCGAGCGTATCGAGCATTTACCCGTTCGTTGGTTTCAGATGATTTTTCGTTGGT
>JAICXX010000037.1 GCA_025934485.1 Chitinophagaceae bacterium | reverse complement strand
GGAAATAAAGAAAAACGGAACCCGCGAGCATGACCAGCGGAAGCCATCGCAGGAGAATGCGCGTGTTCTTTTGTTGAAGGGACTGGCTCATGCAGCAAGTTTATATCCCAGTCCGTAGACGGTTTGAATGATCTCTTTGCAACCTTTTTCCTTTAGCTTTCGCTTGAGGTTCTTGATATGCGAGTAGACGAATTCGGGACCGGGAGCCTGATCACCCGGACCGTCATAAAGGTGTTCGGCGATGGCCTGCCGGCTGACGACCCTGTTTTTGTTCGTGATCAAAAACACGAGGAGGTCATATTCGAGCCTGGTTAGCGGTACCGGTTGTTCGCCCATCGAAACGGTTCGGGCCGTCAGGTCGATGTGAAGTCCATACAGATCGACAGTAGCGCTGCCCTCATTGTACTTACGGCGCAGCAGCGATTTTACCCGGGCGCTGAGCTCCGGCAAATGGAAGGGTTTGGTGAGGTAGTCGTCGGCGCCGTGATCCAGGCCGGTGATCTTGTCGTCGAGCGAATCACGGGCCGAGACAATTATGACCCCGTCCCGCTTTTTGTCCTGACGGAGGAATTTCAGCAGTTGCAAACCGCTGCCCCCGGGCAGGTTGATGTCGAGAATGATACAATCGTATTGAAAATTCTCAATTTTTTCAAGGGCCTCCTCAAAGGTCGTCGCCTCTTCGCAAAGGAAGTGTTCTTTGCGAAAATAGCGCGTGATGCTGGCGAGGAGGCTGCGTTCGTCTTCGATGACTAGTAGTTTCATTCACCCCCTTTCAGACGAAGGTAGGGGGGAATTTTGATACAAAGCATCTTAAGGAATTTTATTAAATTCCATGTATGAATAAGTCCTTTTTATTGTGGGTCGGGCTCGTATTTCTCTTTGCGCTCGAGATCCTGCGTGTATATTTTATCATGCCCTTCCCTGGTAGTCAACGGCATGATACGGTAGGTTTCGCCTATTTTCTTCACAGGAATATTATTTGGTTACGGTTACTGGGGCTGGCGCTTGTGGTCTGGCCGTTGCTGTACTATCTCAGCAAAGGAAGGGTCTGGCTGAAGATCACGCTGGTCGTGATCCTGCTGCTTTATGGCGGAGTCTTCTATCTATTCAATTTCAAATTCCTCGCGGATAAAATGTTCTATCAACCCAGGGTGAAGCAATTCGTCATGGACAGCACGGACAGAGGACGTCTGGTCATAGGCGTTGCGCTGCAAGGGCAGGCGAAGGCTTATCCCATCGAGATCATCGGTTACCATCACCAGGTAAGGGATACCGTTGGCGGCCAGCCTGTCCTGGTCACCTATTGCACCGTCTGTCGCACCGGGCGGGTTTACAGTCCTTTCGTACAGGGAAAATATGCGGCTTTCCGCCTCGTGGGTATGGATCATTTCAATGCCATGTTCGAAGATGCCGGCACCCGGAGCTGGTGGCAGCAAGCCACAGGAAAGGCTGTCGCCGGGCCGTTGAAAGGACAACAGCTGGCGGAAATCCCTTCCGCTCAGATGACGCTCGGCGACTGGCAGGCGTTGCATCCCAATAGTTTGACCTTGCAACCCGACCCCAATTTTAAACGGAGATACGACAGTCTCACGGGCTACGACGAAGGCACGATCAAAAGCAGTCTGGAGCGAAGGGATTCCGGTTCCTGGCGGTTTAAATCCTGGGTGATCGGCATCTCCGCGGGTGGAAGAAGCAAGGTATATGACTGGAACAACCTGGTAAGGGACAGGGTCATTCCGGATACGATCGGCAAGCTGCACCTGCTGATCACCATCGAGCCGAATAATAAGACCTTCTATGCATTATCTTATAACGACAGCCTGAGCTTCCAGTATGATTCCAGCACGAATACGATCCGGGACATCAATACCGGCAGTACGTGGCAGCCAAGCGGAAGCTGTACAGACGGGCCGCTGAAGGGCGCGCAGCTGCAGCCTGTCCAGGCGTACCAGGAATTCCAGCATTCGTGGCGGACCTTCCACCCCGGCGCCGTGGAGGTAAGGTAATTTCTTTATCTTTAAGTCAAACAACATTCCATGCCACACATTGCCTTGCCTAAAGAATATCCGGGTGTCCGCAGCCTGTTCATGTTCAGCCCCGAGACTGCAAAGCCGCTGAACGACCTGGTCCAGACGCTGCTGCACGATCCCGCTACTTCTACGCTTACCCCGGGTGAACGCGAGCTTATCGCCGCTTATACGTCGAGCCTTAACGAATGTAAATATTGCGCGACCACGCATGGCGCTATCGCGAAGTATCAATTGGGCGGAGATGGAGAGGTGGTTAAAGAAGTGATGAGAGATCCGGCTACCGCGGACATTAGCCCGAAGCTTAAAACATTGATGAACATTGCCGCCAAGGTTCAGCAGAATGGCAGGAACGTTACCCCGGCGGATATCGATGCAGCCCGTGCCGAAGGCGCTACCGACCGGGAGATCCACGACGCCGTGCTGATCGCCGCTACATTTTGCTTATTCAATCGTTATGTAGATGGTTTGGGAACCTGGGCGCCCGATGATCCGGCTGTCTATGACGCCATCGGCAAACAAAGAGCCAGTGAAGGCTATCTGACAAAACCGTTCAAGATCGCACATCCTTAATATCCGCTTCCAATGCCACACATTCCACTAAATGAAAATTTGCCGGGGATCACGGGACTGCTGGATTATCGTCTCGACACCGCTTTGCCGATCCGCCAGCTTACGCATATCCTGCTTCGGGGAGAGTCAACGCTCAGCGAAGGAGAACGCGAGCTTATCGCCACCGTCGTAAGCCACGGGAACGAATGCCGGTTTTGCACCGCCGCCCACACCGCCGCGGCCAATGCCTATCTGCCCGATCCTTCGATTGCCGAACAGGTGAAGGCCGATATAGCTACTGCTCCTGTAAGCGAAAAGATGAAGACGCTGCTGATCATCGGCAAGGCCGTGGGTAAAAGTGGACGTCTGGTGACTCCGGAAATGATCGAAGCCGCCCGGAAACAGGGGGCAACCGACCGGGAGCTGCACGACACCGTTCTCATCGCAGCGCTCTTTAGCCTTTATAACCGTTATGTAGACGGTCTGGCCAGCGTCACCCCTGCCGAGCCGGCGTTCTATGACCGGCTGGGCGCTATCCTGCAGCAAAAAGGCTATCTGCCTTCCGAAGACAGGTATGCGGGACTCGTGAAATAGACCGGCGTTTGCCGGCGATCATAACTTGCAGGTCACCGTCGCTGCAAATTGCGTTGGGGCAGTGGGATTGACACTACCGTCCTCATGTGCATAATAGCCGAGTGCATTGAAAAGATTGGAACACTTCAATCCAAAGGTCAATTGCCGGTAGCTGTAGCCCACCGTGACATCCAGCTGGGTAAAATCAGGAAGCGGGATCAGGGAATAATTTAGCTGGGCAGCCGTAGGATGAAGCCTGGGCACCCTTCCGCCATTCATGCCATTCACATATAGCCCCGTAAGCCCGGCGCCGAGGCCCCGCAGCGCCCCCGAAAAGCTATAGTACACACTAGCTGTTACAATATTGCCCGGCGCATATTGTAATTTGCTCCCTTTAGGATAAGTATTGCTTTGGGTGTAACGTGAATCGTTGTAGCTGTAGCCTGCCATGACTGCAAACCCATGAATGGATTTGGTGGAAAGCTCGGCCTCGACACCTTTACTTGTTACCTGTCCGGCGAGTTCCTTGATATTGCTGTTCGTATTGCCATTGGCAAGGCTCATCTGGGCCAGGTTGCTGTTAACTATCGTATAGGTGGTGACGTTAAATGACAAGAGCCGGTCGAGCAAGTCGGATTTGAACCCGGCTTCATATTGATCGATGAACGACAAGGGCAGGGTCCTGCCGGCGGTATCCGTGCCGGTATTGGTAGTAAAAGAATTAGAGTAGCTGGTGAACACCGAAAGCGTAGAGGCCGGTTGGAAAACAATGCCGATCCGGGGGCTGAATGGGTGAGCGTAATCCGCGCTGGGCGTGGTCCTGGCAGTAGCATAGGAGTAGACGCCACTGAGTGATTGGACATAGCCCAGCCGGCCGCCAAGCAGGATTTTAAGCTCAGGGGTGACGCTGATCAGGTCCTGGGCATAAACCGCGGCAGTGGAGAGAGGAGCCCTTGTAAAAGTATTCCTGGTGAGCGTGGGGATATCCGTCCGTTGCGGGAATTTGTTCAGATCGAAGACGTTGATGGAATCGTAAACCGTCAGCAGGTTGTAGGCAAGTGTATTGGTTTGATCTTTATCGGCGGACACGCCGAAAAGGAATTGATGGCGGATGCTGCCGGTATTGAACTTCCCAACAAGGTCTGCCTCGGCGAGATAGTAGTGTTCGTTGGTGGCTGAATGCTGGACGCCTCGAACCCAGTTACCGTTGGCCTGGATGGCGGCGCCGCCTCCGTCGTCCGGCCGTGAGGTGCCGTAAAGGTCCGCCGTGTAATTGTAAAACCCATCGAGGCTCCGCAATTGCCAGCGATCATTGATCTGGTAGGTGGTAGTAACGGTGATATTGCTTTCTACGGCCTTATTTGTACTCCAGGAAGCCCCGAGAAATCGGCTGCGGGGGATAGCGGGGATCACATAGTTTATCGCTCCAACACCAAAATCACTGGTATGCGTATCGGTAAGGTAGTCGCCTTCCACCAGGACCTGCACTTTCTTGCCTGCCCTGATGAGGAAGGACGGATTGATATAATACCGCTCGCCCTTTACCTTATCACGGAAGCTGCGTTCCTTTTCATAGGAACTCACCACCCTGTAGGCGACAGTACGACTACCGGAAACCGGTCCATAGATATCCAGGGTAGGTTTGTAAAAATCATAGCTGCCGGTACGGAAGCCGATCTGGCCCCCCCGGTCGAACAAGGGCTTCCGCGTGACGATATTCATCACGCCTCCCGCCGTCACATTTCCCATTAAGATAGCGGCGCTGCCTTTCAGGAACTCCATCCGGTCAACGCTGCTCACGTCAGGCATGATCCCGTTATTGAACTTCATGCCGTTCTTGAAGGTGTTGGTGCTATTGAATTGGTAGCCTCTCGCGCCGATCTCCTGCTGGACTCCTCCGGTTGTACCCATCACATAGACGCCGCTGACATTCATCAGGGCGTCGCCTACCGTAAGCACCTGCTGGCGATCGAGTACATCCTTGCCCAACACCGTGACGCTTTGCGGCAAATCGATGGCTGCGATCCCGGCCTTGCCGATATCCGGTCTTTTCTGATTTGGGGTTTTGGTCCCAACCACAGTGATCGCCTTTAGTTGATTCGCCGAAACAGCCAGTTGTATGGAGATGCGTACCGCTTCGACGCCTGCCACCTGTACTTTCCGGAGAACCGGATCGTAGCCCACCAGCGATACCCGGATGTCATAGACCCCCGGCTTAAGATGGCTAAAGGAAAATATTCCATCCTCATCTGTGACCGTTGACCGTTTCAACTGCGGAATGGTGACGGTTACATCTCCTGCGGGTTGCCCATTTGCTGTTACTACCTTTCCCACGATAGAGCCGCCTGCCTCGTCACCGTCACCAGCCCAAACAATAACAGGCAAGATGAGAACTAATCCAGTAAAAATCAACCTATTCAACCATCGGGAGAGAATATTTCCAAACATCGGTTTCCGCTTTTCGCCGCAAATTAGCCGAGCCCAGGGACCCGGTGTTTCCTTATCGGGAAAAACTACTGCCGTATCGGGAAATGTTTAGCCATCAATCCGTGTAGTCGAACAGTGCCATGAAGCCGAAATCCATGTGGAGCTGCATGTGGCAGTGGAACAGCGTCATGCCGGGATTGTCGGCGATGAAGTCGACATCCATTTCCTGGAAGCCGCCCAGCATGGCGACATCTTTAATAATACCGGAGGTCGGCTTGCCGCCGATGCGGGTGAGCTCGAAACTGTGCCGATGCAGGTGCATAGGGTGAATATCATCCGAGGCATTGCGCATATGGAGCCGGTATCTTTTTCCCTTTTTTAAATGGAACATCGGGGACATGTTCATCATGTCGAAGGCAACACCGTTGATGCTCCAACGGTTGAACCCATTATCGGCGGCATTGTCTTTGGCAAAGAGCATATCGATAACCTCATCGGGCTCGGGCACAGGCTGGTTATTGTGACTGAAGACGCGATAATCCCAGGTATAGGGTTTGGGGGTGACCCACTGCGGTTTGCCTTTGTGGTTCGCATATTCCACGACGATACCCATGCCGTTGCCGCGGTCATCGTCGGCGAGGTCGCCCATGATCCATACGCCGGGGTGGTTCATCTCCACGATGGCGCTGATCCGTTCGGCGGTTCCGATCCAGAGCAAGGGTACTTCCGCCGCGCGCGGCACCGGGTTACCGTCGAGGGCGACGACTTTAAAGGTGTGGCCGGGAAGCGCGAGACTGCGGATCTCGGAAGCGCTACCATTGAGGATATGGAACAGGACCCGCTCGCCGTATTTGACGTGGATAGGTTCGCCGTGACCCAGTTGACGCCCGTTGATGGTGAAGGTCCGATAGCCGACTTCATAGCCTTTGGGCCGTTCGGGGTGTGCCTTTTCCGCTTTTTCCTGCATTGCGCGGAGTTCGGGGATGGTGGCATCGGGAAGAAAGTCGCTCGCCATGTCGCCACCCCGCATGAAAAAGGGTTCGAATTCCTTAAGGACGAGGAATACTTCCCGGTCGTAGGCGCCGGGATTGTTTTTGGGTTCGATATACACCGGACCCACCTGGCCGTTGTATTGGCCTGCATTAAGATTGGGGCCGGCCACGAGATGGGTGTGGTAGAACCGGAAACCCGAAGGGCCTGGCGTGATCACCTCCCGCCGCTTGCCGTGCGCCGGAATGTAGGGGGTTCCTTCCTCGGCCGCCCCATCGATATCGACGGGAACGACTTGACCATGCCAGTGGAATTGCTCGGGGGTATCGGTATCATTATATATGTCCACGATGGCCTGCTGCCCTTCTTTGAACCGCAGCAACGGACCGGGGACCTGGCCATTATACGCGATGGTGGATAAGATGCGCTGTTTGCCTACCTCGACCAAACTAGTGCCGATGCGGATGGTGTAGTCGGCGGGTTGGTCGCGCAGCCAGGGTGCTGTGGGCTTTTGAGTCTGCTGATGAAGAAGGCCGGCAGCCGTGGCGGGTAGTACACCGGCGGCGGGGAGGATGGAGCCGCCGATCTTCAGAAAATTTCTTCTGTTCATATACAAGGCGCTAATTGTTGTGGAATGCCTCAAGATAAGACTCTATTTGGAAAAATTTTGGAAAGTGGGCTAACCAACTGTTTATCAGCTCCTAAAGTGTCAAATTCTCACTGCTGTCGGAGTGCTGTTAACATTAAGGTAATATTCCGTTAACATTGGGGTCATCGGTTAAATATTGCTTTGCAGCGAATTTGAACGCAACGACACGACCGCTTAAACAAAATTTTAACGAACCAAGACTTTTATGAAACGCAACTTAGCACAACACCTCCTATTCATCGCGGCATTTCTCATTTTAACCGTCGCCTCACATGCGCAGGCCTTTTTGAACAACGACTCCGCCTTCAAGGCAGGGACGCCAGGTTCGGGTCGCATCTCGGGCTATGTGTTTGGCGATTTTTATTACAAGGCGCACAGCGACTCCCTGAACCGGGGTGGTGGCAACCAATACACCGGTATCCCCCAAAGCCGGAACGCTTTCCAGTTCCGCCGGATCTATCTGGGCTATGACTACAACATCAGCAAGAAATTTTCCTCGGAGTTACTGTTAGCCGCGGAAGACAACTTCCCGGCTTTCAACCCGCCTTCTTCGACGGCCGCAAGCGGTGACCAATTGGGCAACCAAAAAGAGACCTTCTTTATCAAGCTGGCCAACATCAAGGTGAAAGACATCTGGAAAGGGACGACCCTCGTTCTCGGTGAACAGTTCACGCCGGCCTTCGCCCTGCTTTCAGAAAAAGTTTGGAACTACCGTTCCGTCGAAAGAACGGTCGCTGATATTCGTCGGACGCCGTCTTACGACCTCGGTGTCGGTCTGAATGGTGTATTCGATCCCGCTACCAAGAATTTTGGCTACAACCTGTTGATGGCTACCGGTAACAGCGACAAGCCTGCTTCTAATAGCTTCAAATGGTTCTATGGTGATGTTTATGGCATGTTCCTCGACAAACGACTGATCATCGACTTGTATGCAGACTATCAAAGACTCAACTGGCAGCCGGGCTGGCATCATGACCGCCAGATGCTGAAGGCCTTCGCCGCATGGAGCACTTCGCCCATCACGGTAGGGGTGGAAGGTTTTGTCAACACCATCAAGGCCGATACAAAAGCCTCCCTGATCGCCGGCGGTGCGGACACCATCGACACCAAGGCAAATGGCATCGCCATGTTCGCGCACGGCGACATCATCACCAATAAGCTGCGTTGGTTTGCCCGCGTGGATCTGTACAACCCCAACACGAATGTCGACAACAATAAGTATAAGGCTTACAGCGGTATCTCTTCCCCCGGCGGTTATATGAGCTCCGGCTACAAGATGACCTATAGCGCGAGCACCGGCGCTCCCACCGCTGCTACTGCCACAGGCGATCCCACCTCGAAAGAGACGTTCATCACGGCTGGTTTCGACTTCATGCCTTACAAGGACATCCATTTCGAACCCAATATCTGGTATGAGCACTACTCTTCGCAGCTAGCTTCTTCCATGGCGGGATATGGTCCCAACAACCAGGACGTCGTTTTGCGCTTAACGTTCTTCTATGTCTTCGGCAAGAAATATAGCCAATCTTACACCCAGTTGTAATCCTAACATCAACAACACATAGATTTATGAAAATGAATTTGTCAAATTTCAAAGGAGCGCTGGCGGTTCTTGCCCTTTTTGCCAGCACAACCTTAGTTTCTTGCGGCAGCGGCGGTAATGCCGGCGGCTCCGACAGCACGTCCACCGACGAAGCCATCATCGGTGCGGGCAGTTCCTTCGACAATCCCCTGTTCTCTAAACAATTTTCGGAGTACAACAAGACGAACGGGCTCAAGATCAACTATCAATCCGTAGGTTCGGGCGCCGGTATCGCCCAGCTTACCGCCAAGACGGTGGACTTCGGTGCTTCCGACGCCCCCATGAACGGCAAACAGGATACCGCCGCAGGCGCTCCGGTGGTCCATATCCCTATTACTGCCGGTGCCGTAGTATTGAGCTACAACCTGCCCGAAGTAAAGGATACGCTGATGTTGACCCCCGGCGTTCTGGCCGACATCTTTTTGGGTAAGATCACTAAATGGGATGATAAAGCTATTGCCGCTATCAACAAGGGCGTGAAGCTGCCCTCTACCACGATCGTGATCGCGCATCGTTCTGACGGGAGTGGTACGTCGAATATCTTCACGACCTATCTCGCGAAAGTTAGTGATGAATGGAATACGAAAGTCGGTCATGGTTCTTCCGTCAACTGGCCCGCCGGTCTGGGTGGCAAGGGTAACGAAGGTGTTGCCGGTCTGATCAAGCAAACGCCCGGCGCCATTGGTTATATTGAACTGGCATATGCTATCCAGAACAATATGCCCTACGCCAAGATGCAGAATAAAGCGGGGAACTTCATTACCCCCAGCATCGCCAGCGTAACCGCAGCTGCTAATATCCAGATCCCCGCCGACACCAAAGTGTCTCTGACCAACACGGACGCCGCCGATGGTTATCCCATCTCGGGTTTCAGCTGGGTGATCATCTACAAAGATCAGAAGTATGGCGACCGTTCGCAGGATCGCGCTACCAAGCTGGTAAAACTGATCTCCTGGATGATCCATGACGGTCAGCAGTACAGCTCCGCTCTGAACTATGCTCCGCTTTCACCCGCCGCTGTTAGCGCAGGCGACGCGGTGTTGAAGAGCGTGACTTATGACGGTAAGCCGATCTTGCAGTAACTTTGCCTGGTTGCCCGTTCACGGGCTTATAAGGAAAACATTTTATGGATACATCATCTGTAGAGAATGGTATGATTACCCGCAGCGACCTACCGCTGCGGGTAATTAATTCTTCGCCGGAGGCCGTCGCCAAGGCGAAGAAAAGGGCGCGTTTGTCTTTCCGGCAGATCCGTACCGAGAATATCTTCAATAAGACACTTATATTAATGGGGCTCATCATGGTCATCCTGGTGGTGGGCATCTTCCTGACCCTGGTGGTGCAGTCGCTGCCTTCTATCAAGGCGCTGGGCCCCAAGTACCTTTGGGGTAAGGTTTGGGATCCGGTGCAGGACATCTACGGCGCTTGGCCTTTCCTGCTCGGCACCCTGCTGAGCTCTTTCCTGGCCCTGATCATCTCGATCCCCTTTTCCATTTCCGTGGCTATCTTTTTGGGCGAATACCATCCTGCCGGCTGGCTGCCGAATTTGCTGAAGAACGCGGTCGAGCTCATCGCAGCCGTTCCCAGCGTCATCTTTGGTTTCTGGGGTCTCGCCGTTTTGGTTCCCATCGTCCGGACCTTCGAGAGTCATATCGGGGTCGCTCCGGTGGGCGTCGGTATCTTCAGCTCTTCGCTGATCCTCGCGATAATGATCATCCCCTATGCGGCTTCGCTAGGCCGATCGATGATCAACCTGGTGCCCTCACATCTTAAAGAGGCGGCCTATGGCCTGGGTGCGACTCGCTGGGAGGTGATCCGCAGCGTCGTATTGCCCTATACCAAGTCGGGACTTTTTGCCGGCATCCTGCTTTCGCTGGGCCGCGCGCTGGGCGAGACCATGGCCGTTACGATGGTCATCGGGAATACCAGCCTGATCCCTAAAAATATCTTTGCCCCGGGCAACACCATGGCCAGCGTCATCGCCAACGAATTCACCGAAGCCGATAAGCCGGTGTATCTTTCCGCGCTCATCGAGCTGGGCCTGGTTCTCTTCCTCGTCACCGTTGTGATCAACATGATCGGCAAGAAGATCATCGATCGCTTCACCAACGACTAATGTATGAATATCGATAGTGTAAAATTCAGGCTTGGCAAGAACCGGGGCTTTCAGATACTTATCTATGTCCTGGCTTTTGCCTGTGTGGTTCCGCTCCTGGCCATCCTCCTTTTTATCATCAAGGCCGGTATCACCAAGATCAACTGGCATTTTCTCGTTAACATCCCGAAGCCGGTGGGCGAGACGGGCGGCGGCATTGCCAATGCGCTGGTAGGTAGCATCATCATTATCCTTGTGGCCTCGGTGATCGCCATTCCCATAGGCATCCTGGCAGGCGTCTATCTCAGCGAGAACCGTAAGAGCAAGCTCGCCTATTGGACCCGGCTGTCTACGGATATCCTGCAAGGGGTGCCTTCCATCGTGATCGGTATCGTAGCCTATTTCTGGCTGGTAAAACCCTTACGCGGGTTTTCCGCGCTTAGCGGCAGCGTCGCCCTGGCGATCATGATGCTGCCCATCGTCGTCCGCTCCACGGAAGAGACCCTGAAACTGTTGCCGCCCTCGCTCAAGGAGGCCGCGCTGGCCCTTGGCATGCCATTCCACCGCGTGATCTTCAAGGTGGTCATACCCGTGGGCATAGGTGGCATCCTGTCCGGCGTCATGCTTTCCATCGCCCGCATCACCGGCGAGACGGCGCCCTTGCTGTTCACCGCCTTCGGTAACCCCTACTTGTCTTTTAAACTGACCAAACCCATGCAGAGCCTACCCCTGCTGATCTTCAACTATGCTACCAGTCCCTACAACGACTGGCACGATCTGGCCTGGGGTGCTTCGCTCATCCTGCTGGTATGGGTCATATTCCTAAACATCTTTACCAAGATCATAACCCGAAAATGGAAAGTACAATTATAAAGAGCAGGAACTTCAATGCTTCGTTTGGCAGCAACCACGTCGTTAAAAATGTCAACATCGATATCCCCCGCAACCACATCATCGCCGTCATGGGGCCCTCCGGCTGCGGGAAAACGACCTATCTCCGCTGTATCAACCGCATGCACGAGCTGATCCCCGGCGCCACCAGCAGCGGGGAAATGGATCTCAACGGGGAGGACGTCTACCAGATGCACCCCATCTTTGTCCGGCTCAAGATCGGCATGGTGTTTCAACGTCCGAACCCTTTTCCCAACCTGAGCATCTATGACAACGTCATCGCCGGCTACAAGCTCAATGGCATTAAATTACCCAAGGCCGAGCGCGATCGCATCGTAGAGCAATCGCTGACCAAGGTAGCCCTTTGGAAAGAGGTCAAGGACAGTCTGAACAAAAAAGGCTCCTTCCTGTCCGGCGGTCAGCAGCAACGGCTTTGCATCGCCCGTACCGTGGCCATGGAGCCGGAGGTCATCCTTTTCGACGAACCTACCTCCGCGCTGGATCCCATCTCCACTTCCACCGTGGAAGAGCTCTTCCATGAACTGAAAGCCAACTACACCCTGATCATCGTCACGCACAATATGCAGCAGGCGGCGCGGGTAAGCGATAAGACGGCATTCTTTTTCCTGGGGGAACTGGTGGAATACGACGAGACCAAAATCATGTTCACCAATCCCAAAGACAACCGTACGCAGAATTATATCACCGGGCGCTTCAGCTAGTGTGGCGCTTCCGAAGGAAAACATACTTAGCCGCGGTAGCGGCTAGTCCGAAGGACAGACGTTAGCGATTTGCTGGAAATTCGCTAATTTTCACACAGCGAATTTCCAGCACATTTAATATATCAACCATCTACATCTTATATCATGGCACAACTAGAAACCGAATTACAGCTGCTGAAAACGGAGGTCATCAATATGTGGACCCTGGTGAATTCCCAGCTCAGCAAGGCAAGGACGGCTTTCCTGAATTTCGATAAAGACCTCGCCCGCGAGGTGGTGCTGAAAGAAAAAAGGGTCAATGGCAGCGAGCTCAAGATCGACCGCGACTGCGAGAATATCTTTGCCTTGTTCTGTCCCGTGGCCATCGATCTCCGCTTCCTGCTGGCGGTGCTGAAGATCAACTCCAATCTCGAACGCATCGGCGATATTGCCGAAGGCATCGCCAAATATGTGATCGACGCGGAAACGCCTTTTACCGAAGAGCTGCTGAAGGTCACCCGTATTTTGCCGATGTACGAAGAGGCGGTCCATATGCTGGAGGACACCCAGAGTGCCTTTGAAAAAGAAGACACCGTACTGGCACGCAGCGTATTCAAGAAGGACGATTTCCTCGATAGCGTCAATAAGGCGTCGAACAAAGTGCTGGAAACGCATCTGGCCACTCGTCCCGAAGACACCGCGCAGGCGTTGTGGCTACTGTCGATCATCCGGCGGCTGGAAAGGGTGGGCGATCAGACCAAGAATGTTGCGGAGGAGATCATCTTCTACCTGGAGGCGAAGGTGCTGAAGCACAAGAACAAGTTCGCGTAGACGTGGATATCCTGTGGATATTAATCCGGCGACATAATATTAGGATAACTATTCATTAAACTCCCCATAATACGGGGAGTTTATTTTTACATCACATTTGATTCACCTGCGGAAACCGCCGGAGGCGGTTTGTCCACGGGACAGACATAAGCGATGGTCGCTGGAGATGCGATATATTTCCAGCAATCGCATCTCCACGTTAATCGATGGTTTATATATGTAGAGTTGAATTTTCTCATGCAGAAGCTCTCTCATTTCTATGAGAGGGCTTTTTTGTTGGGGGGAGATAGTAGGCTACGCCGCCTGCGGCGGCTAGGCGGGGGCTAATGATTTTTCAACTAGCAGGCCTGCGGCTCGCTGCGCTTTCGGTGACTTACGTTAGGGCCTGCTAGTTGAAGATCGCATCCGGATACAGCATATCGAGCGCATCTTTCCGTGCGCGGCCGCAATGGTGCATGAGATAGCTGACGATAGATTCAGTGGAGTAATCGAGATGCAGACAAGGCTTTTTCTTCTCTTCCATCCAGGGTTGGAAGGCCGTTGCGAATCCGGCATCGAGCGCGTTCAATACGGGAATGCCCATCTTCTGCAGCGCAGCCGCATTACAGTTCTGCTCATATTGTCCCCGTATGGGGATCACCATCAGCTTTTTCCCCAGATACAAGGCTTCGGCGGGGGTCTCGAAACCGGCGCCGGTGAGGATCGCTTTACAGCTGATCAGGCTCTTGTTAAAGGACCCTTTGCTTACGGGGATGAATTGGATATTCCCATCGGTCACTGGACGGCTAACCTCTTTAGAGAAGACCTGGAAACGATGGTCTTTCAATGGCCCGAGAAACCGTTTTACCGTGGCATCGCTATAGGACGAAAGATAGACCGTGATATGGCCCTTATCCGTGGGTTCGGCCTGCAGAATGTCCTTCTTGATCACAGGCGGCAGGATGAAGTCGTCGTATTGTTTGAAATGTAAGCCTATGTACTGCGTAGCCCGGGCATAGTTCCTGAGGATCCATTCACCCATGCGTTCGCGATGCACCGGACGAGGTACCTTCGGGCTGATAAAGCTGGCCTGGTGGCCGAATTGAACCGAAGGGATCTTTTTAAAGGCGCAGGCCAGGGAAGTGATACACTCGAAATCATTGATCACGAGGTCGTATTTCTCTACAGGGAGGTCCCGAACCTCTTTCAGGAGGCGGAAAGGGTTGACCTGGCGGGCGATCTCCCAGTAGTTGAGGCCGCCGCTATTGGTATAGAAAAGGCTAAGACCCTTGCTGCGGTATTTCACCGAGGCATCCAGCTGAAGACTATTGTTCGCCCCGCTCAGGAAAATGTCTACCTGCCCATATCTTTCGAGGGAGGGCAGGATCTCCATTGCCCGGCTGATATGGCCATTACCTGTTGCCTGAACTGCGTAAAAAATCTTCATAATAGTAATGCGGCAGGGTTTAGATGGCCGCCAATGAATTGATGTAAAAATTGATCTCGTCCGTCAATACACTTATAGAGGGCTTCATCTCGATGGTTTGTGTCACCGGGAAGTCCTTCTCGTTGTATTCAAAAATGGTCCAGTTATTCTGATGATATTCCAGTGCGGTGAGATGTTCGACCCAGTCGCCGGAGTTTAGATAGGTGACCTTTCCGTCCTTGGTTTCTACGACTTTTACCTGGGGTTGATGAATATGTCCGCAGATCACATAATCATATTTCTTTTCTATGGCTAATTCCGCGGCGATGAGTTCGAAATCATTGATCTTGGAGACGGCCTTATTGACACCTGCCATTACCCGTTTGGAGATGGATACCTTTTCCCTGCCAAAGGCTTTCAATATGAAGTTAACGAATCTATTGAAGCGGATCAGGAGGTTATAACCGCTGCTGCCCAGCTTGGCCAGGAGCTTGGCGCCGCCTTTAGTGGTGTTGTCGAATACGTCCCCGTGGAAGATCCAGGTCATCTTGCCATCGATCTCCAGCACCAGCTTGTCGGTGAGGGTAAAATTGCCCATCTGGATGTCGGTATAGCGCCGCATCATCTCGTCGTGGTTCCCGGTGATATAGAATACCCGGGTCCCATTCGTGATGAACTGAATGATCTCCTTGATGACCATCATGTGCGCAACGGGGAAATACCGTTTCGTGAATTGCCAGCCGTCGATGATATCGCCGTTGAGGATCAGTATGTTGGGGGTTATGCTTTTGAGGTAGTTGACCAGCTCCTTAGCCCGACAACCGTAGGTGCCCAGGTGGACGTCGGATAAAACAACTACATCTGCGGAACGCTTTTCCATTATTGTGGTTTTTCAAAGTTCTAAATAAGATATTATTGCTATTTTAAGGGACGGTTAACAAATTGTAAGGTTTATGTGAACGGATTATTACTCCCTGCATTGGCAGTATCCCTAACGGTAAGGCTCAGTTCACTATCTTTGTTCCATGCGCAGCATCTTCGTTTTTCTTTTATTCATCGCCGCAGCCGCTCAGGCTCAGCCCGCCCGTTATACCGTCGCCAATACCCATTCCCATAACGACTATGAGCAATCCATTCCCTTTTGGATGGCCTGGCAGGAACAGTTCGGTTCTATCGAGGCCGATATCTGGCTGAGAAAGGGCGTCGTACTGGTGGGACACGACACTAACGAGATCAAAACCGGCCGTACGCTGGAAGAATATTACGTCAAACCCCTGCAAGCCTGTGTCAAACAAAACAACGGCTATCCTTATGCCGATACGACGAGAAAATTGCAGATCCTCATCGATGTCAAGGAAGACTCCGTGAATGCCCTCGCCGCATTGATAGCCCTGCTGGACAGATATCCGGCATTGGAGCATTCACCCGCGATCCGCTGGGTGATCAGCGGCAACCGGCCTGCTCCGGAGTCCTATACGAGCTACCCTCCTTTTATCGCGTTCGACGGCATCCTTCATGCCCATTATACACCGGAGGCCCTGTCGCGGATCGCGATGATGAGCGACGACCTGCATTATTATACCCGTTGGGACCATCACAATGGCATCCCGGATACCGCGGGAAATACCCTCCGGGCAGCCGTGCGATCGTCGCATGAGCTGCATCTTCCCGTACGCTTTTGGGACGCACCGGACTTTCCGGCGGCCTGGGCTCAGTTGAAAGCGCTACAGGTCGACTACATCAACACCGACCATATCCGGGAACTCGCCGATTGGCTGCGGAGGAATCCTTAACTTTCGGGCTTATGCACGAAGAACTCCTTTTGCTCATCGGCGACAAGATAAAGGCGAAACGAACTCAAAAGAACGTTACCCTCGAACAGCTGGCCACCCGGGCCGGCGTGAGCAAAGGACTGATCTCCCAGATCGAAAACAACCGTACCGTTCCTTCGCTTCCCGTGTTATTCAATATCATTCATTCCCTCGAAGAAGATTTGCGAACTTTTTTCGAGGATATGCACGACAGCGCCGGCAAAAGCCAGGTCCTGATCATTCGAAACGGAATGGAGAAACATTTTACCAAAGAGCCCGTAAAAGGGTTTTCCTATAAACGCATCCTCACCCGCAGCGTATCCTCCCAGGCTACCGACGTCGTTCTTCTCGAATTGAAAAAAGGTGCGGCCCGCAAGCAAATGATCCGCACCGACGCTTACGAATGTAAATATGTATTGAAAGGTGATATAGAATACCAGGTGGAGAACGAGGTCTTCACGTTACATGAAGGCGATACGCTTTTTTTCGACGGCCGCACCAGGCACCGGCTAAAGAACATCGGAAAAGGTGATGCTTTACTACTGGCTTTCTACTTGTTTTAGAACGGAAGTTTACTTCTTTTATAAATACTTAACATTGGTTTAGTATTTGTAAACTGTTAACATTTCCTTAAACCACGCCTAACCTTCCATTTACATAACGCGCATACTTTCGCCGCAAGTTTTACACAGCGAACATTTCTTCTCACATTAAAACATACTGATTATGAGTAAGCGATTTACCCATGGTATGATCGCATTGGCACTACTTTTCCTCGTGCCGATCGCTTCTATTGCACAAAAGGCCATTACAGGCCACGTTCTCAACAAAATCGATCAGACGCCGGTTCCGGGAATTACCGTCACCGTAAAAGGTACACATATAGGTACCTCTACAGCGGTGGACGGCGGTTTCGTCATCAAGGCCAAGGATGGCGATGTCCTCGTGATCAGCGGCATCGGTATCCAGAAGACCGAGCAGGTCGTCAGCGGCAACGAGCTTTCCATCCAGGTAGCTGCCGATAGCAAACAGCTGGACGAAGTGGTTGTAACGGCCACCGGTATTAAGAAAGAGGCCAAGAAACTGGGTTATGCGACGCAGACCGTCGACGCGGCCAACTTGTTGCAGGCTCGCGAGCCGGACCCCGTGAATGCCCTCAAGGGTCAGGCCGCAGGTCTCGAGATCAACATCAACCAGGAGATCGGTCACTCTGCCGGGGTGATCATGCGCGGCGAGAACGATCCCAACGACGCGCCGATCTTCGTCGTCGATGGCGTTCCCATTAGCTCCGATACCTATAATCTCAATGCCGACGATATCGAGACCTTCACGGTTCTTAAAGGCCCTAATGCTGCGGCGCTTTATGGTTTCCAGGGTAAGAACGGCGCCATCATCATCACGACCAAGAAAGGCGCCAGGGCCAAAGGGAAATTGCTGGTGACGGTAAACACTACCAACCAGGTCAACAAAGGGTTTATCGCGCTGCCGAAATACAATGACGAATACGGTCCCGGCGACAACGGTAAATATGCCTATGGCGGCGGCGGCTCCAGCGCCTCCTCTTATTTCGGCTCCGGTGTCATCGGCGTAGGGAAGAACGATTATGACTATGACGTGTGGGGACCGCAGTTCCGGGGCCAGCTGATCCCGCAATATGACGGCGCCTACACTCCGAACCAAAGCTATCAGACGACCTATGCCGATGGTAGTACCTACACGGGGCACGTTGCGCCTACCCCCTGGACCGCCCGAGGCAAAGACAACCTGAAAAAATTCATCCAGGCCGGTGTGCTCTCGGTGAATAGTATTTCGGTGAGCAATTCCACCGAAACGACCGATCTGCGCATCTCCGGCTCGGAGACCTATCAACGCGGTATTGTGCCGAACTCCACGCTGAACAACGCGAATTTTACAGCGAACATTACGCACCGGTTCAGTCCGAAGTTCAGCATGAGCACCTATTTCAATTACAGCCGTCAGTTTACGCCGAACATCCCGGACGTACAGTATGGCCCGAATAGCATCATCTATAATATTATTATCTGGGGTGGGGCCGATTGGTCGATGAATAACATGCGGAACTACTGGCAGCCCGGCTATGAAGGTATCCAGCAGAAATACGAAGAGTACTACCGGTATAACAATCCGTATTTTATGTCATACCAGTGGCTGCGCGGCCATTATCAGAACAATGAATACGGTTATTTGCAGTTCAACTATAAGGTCAATGAGAACATCGATTTCCAGTTCCGTCCGAGCTTTTCGACCTATGACATGTTCAACAGCGAAAAATTGTCATATTCCGCCGACGTATACGGCCGTGAACTCCGTCAGGGTGACTATCGTGAAGACCACCGAAGCTTATGGGACGGCAACGAAGACTTCCAGGCCCGCTATCATCGCAATGAGATCGCCGGCTTCCTCGATGTCAATGCCGTTCTTGGCGCCACTTCCAGACAGTTCGTATTCAACTCCGATTTCGAGACCACTAACTACCTGAACGTACCGGGAGTCTATTCATTCTCCAATTCCCAGGGTAACCTCACCGGCGTTAGCTACCATTCGAATATGCTGGTGTTGAGTTCTTACTATTCGTTGGATCTGGGCTGGAAATCTTATGTGACTGCGAACGTTACGGGTCGCGTGGATAAATCCTCGTCCATGAACCCCGGACACGATAGCTATTATTACCCCAGCTTCAACCTGGCCACGGTGGTGTCGGACTATGTTCAATTGCCGGATGCCATTTCCTTCCTGAAGCTGCGGGCCTCCTATGCCGAGAGCAAGAGCGGTTTCACCAATTCGACATTTACGCCGAACCTGAGCTCTACTCCGGCCGGCGGTTATGGCTTTAGCTGGGCATCCCCCTATAACGGCCCCAATTTCCAGTGGGCGAAGACGTATACGCAGGCACCCACCTATTCCGGCCAAAGCAGCGCCCGCTACACGGACCTGGATGTGAACCCGAACATTATCCCCGCCGAACGGAAAGCCACCGAAGAAGGGATCGATATCCGCTTCCTGCGGAACCGATTGGGGCTGGACGTTACCCACTACCGCTATTGGAACAAGGTCATTACGCAGAGCGGTATCTCGAATGCAACGGGCTATTCCGCTTACCTGATCAATGGTAATACATATACCAACAACGGCTGGGAAGCCACAGTGAGTGGTAAACCCATCGTCAATCCCCGCGGCATCAGCTGGGATGTGACCGCCAATTTCTTCACCTATGTCCGCAAATGGGTCGACAACTCCTCGCCGAACAATTATTCGCACAACGGCACCCGCGCCGATCTCGTATATGGCGATGCTTTTGTCCGCACGCCCAATGGGACGCTGGTGGAAGATGCGGGAACAGGTCAGTACATTCAATACTCGAGCCTTAGCTCTGCGCAAAAGGTCTTCGGTCACTACGATCCGGACTGGCAATGGGGTTTGACCAATACCCTCAGCTATAAGACCTTTTCGTTCCGCTTCCTGTTCGACGGTATCGTAGGTGGTGTGATGAACGACTATGTACGTCAGAAAACGCTTCAGGGCGGCCGTCACATCGAGACCGCCACCGGCGCCCTCGGCGCTGCCCGGCCCAGCGACGAAGCGGGTGTAGCCGCCTATACCGCTCCGGGTGTCAACCTCACGGGACCCAAC
Source organism: Chitinophagaceae bacterium (assembly GCA_025934485.1). GTDB lineage: Bacteria > Bacteroidota > Bacteroidia > Chitinophagales > Chitinophagaceae > Puia. Next base: position 18,517 of record JAICXX010000037.1, on the reverse strand, counting down.
GGTATTCAGCTGGATCCTATCACCGGCCAGATCACGAATATGAAGGACCTGACCCAGACCACGAATGCTACCAAAACGCTCGTTCAGCCTTTTGTAGAGCAGGCTGCCGGTATCCAGGACCTGAACATTATCAAAAAGACCTATGTCAAGCTGCGCGAGGTGACGCTGACCTACAAAGTGCCTCAGACGCTCTTTGGATCGAAGTCGATCATCAGCAATGCCAGCGTTTCGCTGGTGGGCAGGAATTTGCTTTACTTCTTCCCCAGCCGTTACAAAGATCTGGATGTCGACCAATACACCCAGGACAGCGGTTCCGGATTGCAGACACCTACGACCCGCAGCTATGGGCTTAACATCAATTTTTCTTTCTAAATCATCCTTAATACAAAAGATTATGAAAAGGATAAAGAACATATTTCTGTATAGTGTGGGAGTGGCGATGCTCTTCTCCTGTAACAAGCAGATCACGGAAAAGCAGCCGGACCCGAATAACGCGTCGACCATCACACCCAACCTCGTTCTGGGGACGGTCCTCGACGAGATGTCCGGTGAAAGCGGCAATAGTTCTGTGGGCTCGCTCGGTGGCGTCAACTCCTGGGATCTTGTACATGGCTGGAACCAATACCATTGCCAGAACTACGACTATTATGGCACCAACATCTACACCTGGAGCGATAACGAAACGGAAACCGATAACGCGCAGTTGACCAGCAAAGGTCCATTCAATTCCTATCTGGCGCTCAAAAATGTCGTTCAGATGGAAACCGAGGCGAACAAGCTTTATAGCGATACCAATGCTTATGAAGCCGTAGGCCGTTTTGTCAAAGCCTATTATTTCTATAACCTCACCATGCTGATGGGCGATGTTCCTTTGACACAGGCGCTCCAGTCGCCTACCATCCTCAAGCCGGGTTACGACTCGCAGGAATCCGTGTTCGCCTATGTACTGCATCAGCTGGATACTGCAAACGCCCATTTGGCGATCCTGATAGGTCAAGGTGGAACTTCGCAGGCCGATAACCTGAGCTCTTCACAAGACATCTATTATCGCGGAAAACTCACCGAATGGCAGAAGTTGGTGAATTCGTTCGAACTGCGGGTGCTGGTGGCGCTCAGCAATAAAGCCAGCGACGCCACCTTGAATGTACCGGCGCGTTTTGCCGCTATTCTCGGCAACCCGGCGCAATATCCGATCTTCACCAGCGAGGCCGACGATTTCCAATTCAATTACAATCCCGGTGGTCAAAACGTGTATAGCACCTACCCCTTCAATCCGAGCAACTTCGGTTCGATCGCCGGTCGTTTCAACACGTCTTATACCTATGTGAACGCGCTGACGGCGCTCCAGGATCCCCGCGTATATGTGACCTGTGAGCCCGCCTGGGCCTATGTGGACACGGCTTATGGCGGCACGGACACCACCGGCGGTTATACCGCCACCGACTTCCGCTCCTTCATCGGCGCCAGTGTAGGCGAGACGGAAGGTACAATGTACAACCAGGCCAGCGCCAACCTCCTCTCCTTCTTCAACCGGAAACGCTATTATTCCAACTTCACTGGTGATCCGGATGTACTCGTCGGCTACAAGGAAATGCTCTTCAATATTGCCGAAGGTATCGAGCGTGGCTGGGGTGGGACCGGGACCGCGGAGTCCTATTATCAGAATGGTATCAAGACCTCGATGGCTTTTTATGGCATCGATGTGACGCAGACCAATTTTACGGCCTACTTCCTGCCGGCATCCGACAATGCTGTGACGCAGGTTCAGCCTTATCCCTTTACGTTCGATTGGAGCAACTATTACGCTCAGCCTACCGTGCAGCTGTCTTCTACCCAGAGCACTGCGATCTCGCAGATCGTGTTGCAGAAATACCTGGCGATGTACGAGACGTCAGGTTATGAGGCCTACTACAACTGGCGCCGCACCGGATCCCCTGCGTTCCAGGGTGGCCCCGGCATCGGCAACAACGGCGTCGTTCCGCTTCGCTGGTCCTATCCCACGACGGAACAGACGCAGAATGCCGCCAACTGGGCCGCTGCGCTCAAGAACCAGGGATTCGCCGGCGATGATCTGAACGAGAAGATGTGGGTACTGCAATAAAATTCTAATGATGAGATTTGCTTATATCATGAGACTAAGCCTTTTGGGGCTTAGTCTCTTTTTTTCGCTTGCTATCCAAGCCCAGACGCCGAATCCCGCGCCGAAGTCATCGCATCGTTTTCTTGTCTCCGCCCATCGTGGCGACCATACGCATGCCCCGGAAAACACCCTGCGGGCTTACGCCAATGCGATCGGGGCCGGCGCCGATTATGTCGAGATCGACCTGCGGACGACGCGCGACAGCGTGCTGGTGATCATGCATGACGCTTCTGTGGATCGGATGACCAACGGCGCCGGCCTGGTCAAAGATCTGACCTTCGATTCGCTGCGGCTGCTACGGGTGCGAGACAAGGCCCATCCCGAGTGGGGTGAGCAGGACATCCCGACATTCGACCAGGTGCTGGAGCTTTGCCGGGGAAAGATCGGTATCTATCTGGATTTCAAGAACGCCGACCCTGCGGTGGCGTACAAGGCGATCCGGCGTTACGGCATGGAAGACCAGGTGATCGTATACATCAACGCTCCGCAACAATTCTATGGCTGGCAGCGGGTAGCGCCAAAGATGCCCTTAATGGTGAGCCTTCCCGGCAATGTCCGCACGGCGGATAGTCTTGCCGGCTTCCTGGCCAAATACCATCCGGATATCCTCGATGGGGATTGGGACGGCTATACCCCGGACATGGTGACGATGGCCACGAAAAGCGGTTACCTTGTCTTTCCCGATATCCAGGGACCGAACGAAGGTCCGGCCTTATGGAATGCCGCCGTGGGCAGGGGCATTCGCGCGCTTCAAACGGATCATCCCGGCGACCTGGTGGCGTGGCTGAAGGACAAACGTTTGCGCTGAGAAGTCTTTAGGAATCGGGCTATTTTTAAACATTATTTAATGTTGTGGAATCCGGGTTTTCGATACTTTGTAGGGTATTAGTCACCGAAAATATCTTTCCTTTTATGACCACTGCGCAGGCCGAAATGATCACCGACGAGATTATGGAGCTATACGACGGGTATGGCGGCAACGAGTATGCGGGTGAGAGGGTGACCCAGCTGGAGCATATGGTGCAGGCGGCTCAGCTGGCCGAAGAACAGGGGTTCGACGAGGAAGTGATATTGGCCGCGTTCCTTCATGATATCGGACATCTCAGCGAGACCGCGGAACAGGAGGATACAGACCCCCGCCGCATGGGCGCTTTTGGTGTCAAAGATCATGAAGAGCTTGGCGCCGAATTCCTGCGGGGGAAAGGATTTTCCAAAAAGCTCTGCCGGCTGGTGGAGTCGCATGTGGAGGCCAAGCGTTATCTCACGGCAACGAACCCTGCGTACTACGCGGAACTGTCCGATGCCAGCAAGAAGACCCTCGAATACCAGGGCGGACCGATGACCAGCGAGGAAGCTGCCGCCTTTGAACAATATCCGCTTTTCAACCTGATCATCCAGATGCGCAAATGGGATGAGCAGGCGAAGATAGAGCACAAGCCCTTACCCGATCTGCAGCATTACCGGCGAATGATCCTTCGTCATCTTCTCAACTCTTAAAGCACCCCGAACATGAGCGATATAGAACTAGTCGTTTTCGACATAGCGGGCACCACCGTCCGTGACAATGGCAGCGTGGCCGATGCCTTTATCGCCGCTTTCCGCGATTTTGGTTTTGAAATGCCCCGAAACGAGGTCAAAAAGGTCATGGGTTTCCGGAAGATGGACGCTATCGCCATGCTCCTGGAAAAATTCGCCCGGGCACACAAGGACGACGAGCAGCTAATCGACCGCATCCATACGCGGTTCATCGATACGATGATCGCCTTTTACCGCGATGACCAGGATTTGGCCCCTTTTGCGCATGCGGAACCACTTTTCGCCAGCCTTCATGAGCGCGGGATCAAGGTCGCACTCAATACCGGATTTACCCGCAGCATCACCGATGCGATCCTGCACCGGCTTCGCTGGGATGACCGCTCTACCCTGATCGATCGAACGATCTGCAGCGACGAGGTGCCTTTTGGCCGTCCACATCCTGATATGATAAAGGTGCTCATGGAGGATCTCAGGATCATTTCCCCCGACAAGATCCTCAAGGTCGGGGATACCGAGGTCGATGTCGAAGAAGGCCGGAATGCCGGCTGCGGCGTCGTCGTGAGCGTGACCACGGGCGCCTATACCCGTGCACAGCTGGAGCCTTACAAGCCCGATTTCATCATCGACGACCTCAGCGAACTGCTGCCGATTATCGAAAAGGCGTAATATCCCATTGCCATGCCAATTCCTTCCTCTTCTGTCTCCACAACCTCCGGCGCATCCGCCGGCACAGGAATGACGCTGAAGGCCCGGCTGCAACAGGCACCGGGGTGGGTATTTGTCCTTTATCTTTCCCTGAGCTCCTTTGTAGTCTATGCCTGTATGTATGGTTTTCGCAAGCCATTCACTGCGGCATCGTATGAAAGCTATACCCTCTTCGGGATGCATTACAAGGTGGTGCTGGTGATCGCCCAGGTCATCGGCTATACCTTGAGCAAATTCCTCGGCATCCGGTTTATCGCTTCCATGCAACCGGAAAAAAGGACACGCTATATCCTGCTCCTGATCTCCGTAGCCTGGGTAGCGCTCTTGCTCTTCGCGCTTGTCCCCGCTCCCTATAATTTCGTGTTCATGTTCATCAACGGCCTGCCATTGGGCATGGTGTGGGGACTCGTAGTGGGCTTTATCGAGGGCCGGCGGACGACCGAGCTTATCGCGGCGGTATGCTCGACCAGCTTCATCTTCGCGTCGGGCTGGGGTAAAACGGTGGGTAAAAGCCTGGTGCTTCATGGCGTCAGCGAGACCTGGATGCCCTTCGTTGCCGGCGGGGTGTTCGTCGTACCCTTGCTGGTCTGCACCTGGATGCTCAACCAGACGCCGCCGCCTACTGCCGATGATATTGCTCAACGAACCATTCGGTTGCCCATGGGTAGACAGGAACGGCGTAATTTTTTGCGCCTGTTCGGTTTTGCGCTTATACCCACGGTGACGGCTTATGCCATGCTCACCGTGCTTCGCGATTTCACGGAAGACTTTGCCAACGAGCTGTGGTCCGAGACCGGATACGGCAACCATCCCGAAGTCTTCGGCAATACCAGCACGCTCGTAGGCATCATCGTGCTGGTCGTGCTGGGTGGATTCTTTTTGATCCGGAACAACTACAAGGCGTTCCAGCTGAACAATGTCATCGTCATCTTTGGCTTCCTGCTGGCTGCCGGCGCTACTGCCGCGTTTCGCTTTCACCTGATCTCACCGGTATTCTGGATCGTCACCGCTTCCATCGGCCTGTACCTGGGTTACGTGCCTTACAATTGCTTTTATTTCGAGCGAATGCTTGCCGCCTTTAGGATAAAGGGCAACATTGGCTTCCTGATCTATATCGCCGATGCCTTTGGTTATCTGGGGACGGTGGTCGTGCTGATCGCCAAGGAATTCGTTCAGATCCATTATACCTGGGTAGACTTCTTTACGGGTATGTTCTATATCTCTGCCCTGCTGGGCATCCTCCTCGTTTTAGTAGCATCCGTCCTATTTTCAAAAATTTACAGGAAAAACAATTCATCTGGTAGTTTATGGCATCCCGATCAGCAATCGTTATAGGCGCCGGCATCGTCGGTCTGGCCACGGCACGGGCCCTGGCGTTACAAGGCTTTTCCGTAAAGGTTTTCGAACGGACGGATAAGGCGGTAGGCGCTTCTATCCGCAATTTCGGCATGGTATGGCCCATCGGTCAGCCGGAAGGGAAGATGTACGACCGGGCTATACGTAGCAGGAATATCTGGAAGGAGATCGCTCCCCGGGCCGATTTCTGGCATGAATGCGCGGGGAGCCTCCATCTCGCCTATCATCCCGACGAGTGGCTGGTCCTGCAGGAGCTATATGAGATCTTCCGCAGCGAGGGCAGGCCGGTTCGCCTGCTGGATCCTACGGCGGTTGCTGCGCATTCGGGCGCAGTGGTTCGGGATGGCCTGCTGGGCGGTTTGCACAGTGCGGATGAGATCATCGTCGACCCCCGCGAAGCCATCGCGGCTCTACCCGGCTGGTTGAGCGAACAATACGCCGTGGATTTTTACTGGGGCAAATGTGTCTCTTATATCTCCGATCAGATCGTTTATATCGGTAATGACGAAGAATACGAGGCCGACCTCGTGTTTATCTGCAGCGGCGCCGATTTCGAGACCCTGTATCCTGAACAATTCTCCGAGCAGCCGGTAACCAAATGCAAGCTGCAGATGATGCGGCTCGTGTCCCAGCCCCAGGAGTGGCGCATCGGCCCGGCGCTTTGCGGCGGTCTCTCGCTGATCCATTACAATAGCTTCAAGGCTGCTCCCTCCCTGGGCGTCTTGCGCCAGCGCTACACCGCCGAGATGCCCGACTATCTCCAATGGGGCATCCACGTGATGGTCTCTCAGAATGGCCGCGGCGAGCTCACGATAGGCGATTCCCACGAATATGGCCTTACGCACGATCCCTTCGACAAAGATTTCATCAACCGAAAGATCCTCGAATACCTCCGCCGGTTCGCCTGTTTTAAGGATTGGTCCGTTGCCGAGACCTGGAATGGCGTCTACGCCAAGCTCACCAATGGCGAAGCCGACCTCTTCTTCTCCCCCGAGCCTTATGTGTATGTGATCAATGGGGTGGGCGGAGCCGGTATGACCCTGTCCTTCGGGCTGGCGGAAGAGCTGGTGGCGGGGTTGTAATCGCGCGGATTCTGTAATTTCGCCGGATGAAGACGTTGAAGGAAATAATCGCCGGCAACCGCGTATTCTTTATTTTATGGCTCCTCTTTTTCATTCTCGGCCTGATCTTTCTCCTGCGGGTGGGCAAGGCCGAAGCCTTCGTCGACCTGAATCCCTATCATCGCAGCACATTGGATGAGATCTTTGTCTGGATCACCTTTCTGGGGAATGGTCTTTTCACCGTGATCGTATTTGTGATTTTGTTGATCCGTAGACATTGGTCGCATGCCACCCAGGTGATCGCCGCCTTTCTGCTCTCGGCGCTGATCGCCCAGATCCTGAAGAACCTGTTCTCCATGCCCCGACCCAAGCAATTCTTTCCGCCCGGCTACTACCCCTATTTTATAAAGGACGTCACGGGTATCGGGTTTGCCAGCTTTCCCTCCGGCCATACGACCTCGGTCTTCGCCCTTGTCACCCTGATGGCGATCTTTTCGCGAAGCCGCAAGGCCAAGATCGCCTGCCTGCTGTGCGGCGTGCTGGTAGGCTATTCCCGCATCTATCTGGGGCAGCATTTCCTGGGGGACGTGCTCACGGGGTCTTGTATCGGCACGATCACCGCGGTGCTGGTCCATTGGATCTTCGTTAAAAAGCTGCAGTCGCTGCCGCTTTTCTCCAAGGGCTAGCAGTCTGCGCCCGGTCGAACCGCGCTTATTTTGGTGAGATTTTAATGATTGCGCGGTTTGACCTGGAGTTTGATGTCTTTTTCAAGGGTCCGGTCGAAGCTCGCCTATTTTGGCCGAAATTTCAATGATTGCTCGCTTTAGCGTAGGTTTGCCCTCAATTTTTTCTAAGTGGCGGCCGGGCGACCGGAATGTGCCCTCATAATCAATAGAATAGATGATTAAAGGCAAAAAACTGGTGATCGTATTACCTGCCTACAATGCAGAGCTTACCCTCCGCCAAACGTATGCGGAGATCCCTTTCGATATCGTCGATGAAGTGGTACTGGTAGACGATAATAGCCGGGACAATACCGTCGCTGTGGCCAGGGAACTGGGCATCCAGCATGTGATCAAACACGAGAAGAACAGGGGCTATGGCGGCAACCAGAAAACCTGCTATAACAAAGCGCTGGAACTGGGAGCAGACATAGTGATCATGCTCCATCCCGATTACCAGTATACCCCCAAGCTGATCCCTTCGATGGCCTGGCTCATCGCCAATGACGTCTATCAATGCGTCCTGGGAGCCCGGACCCTGGGCAAAGGCGCCCTGAATGGCGGCATGCCGCTTTATAAATATATCTTCAACCGTGGCCTGACCTTTTTCGAGAACGTGTTGCTGCGGCAAAAACTGGCCGAATACCACACGGGCTATCGGGCCTTCTCCGGCGAGCTCCTGCGGCGCATCGACTTCGAGATCAACAACGAAGATTTTGTCTTCGACAACGAAATGTTATCTCAGATCATCTATCTTGGCTACGAGATCGCCGAGATCACGTGCCCGACACGGTATTTCGAAGAGGCTTCGAGCATTAACTTCAAACGCAGTGTGGTTTATGGTTTGGGGGTGTTGAGGGTTTCCGTCGTTCACCGCCTTTGTAAATGGGGCGTGATGAAAAAAGCAATGTATAAACCGCGAATTTAAATGAACATATAAATGCGTCTTACCAAGTCTGCCACTACCCTGCTGATCGCCTTGTTCGCCGCCCTTCTCTTCATACCTTTTCTGGGCCGTGTGCACTTGTTCGATTGGGATGAGATCAATTTCGCGGAGTGTTCGCGGGAGATGATCAAGCTCCACGATTATACCCGGGTATATGTAGACTACAAGCCTTTCTGGGAAAAGCCGCCCATGTTCTTCTGGATGCAAAGCACGGCCATGAAGCTCTTCGGTGTCAACGAATTTGCCGCGCGGTTCCCCAATGCGATCTGTGGTATCGTAACCCTGATCGTGGTCTTTCTCTGCGGTTCTCGCATCTACGACCGGAAGTTCGGTATCCTTTGGGCGCTGGCTTTCGGCGGGTCGCTTTTTCCCAACATGTATTTCAAATCGGGCATCATCGATCCCTTTTTCAACCTCTTTACTTTTCTTTCGCTCTATAATTTTATTCTTTATCACTGGAAACGAAATGGGTTTGACAAAAAACTCGCACATAGTCAGGTGTATTATGTCATCTGGTCCGGCGTCTTCATGGGGCTGGCCATCCTGATGAAAGGCCAGGTTTCCCTGATCGTGTTTCTGGGGTGCCTGGGAGTCTACCTGTTCTACAATCGCTTCAGGATCTATTTCAACTGGTGGTATGCGGTGCTCTTCCTCGTCATTACGTTTCTGGTCACGGCGACATGGTATGGTTACGAGACCATCAAACGCGGTCCCTGGTTCATCGAAGAATTCCTGAAATATCAATGGCGGCTTTTCCGTACCCACGATGCGGATCAGGCCGGTTTCTTCGGCTATCACTATATCGTGCTGCTGATCGGTTGTTTCCCTGCTTCGATCCTGGCGATACCGGCTTTTTTTCGCGCCAAATACAACGGTCGTTTTGACCGGGATTTTAAACGCTGGATGGTGATCCTGTTCTGGGTGGTGACCGTGCTTTTCACGATCGTTCAGTCCCGCATCATCCATTATTCTTCCATGGCCTGGTTTGCCGTTACATTCCTGGCTGCCTATTCCGTCTACAAATGGGATCGGAAAGAGCTCCTCTATAGAAAATATGTCGGCATCTTTCTGGGCATTCTGGGCGGACTGATCTCGCTGCTGATCCTGGGGGTTGCCGTGATCGGCCTGAATGTAAAAAGGCTGGCTCCCTATGTGGACGATACCTTTGCCCGCGGCAATATGGAAGCCGATGTCCACTGGACCGGTTTCGAAGGTGTGATCGGCGTGCTGATGATCATCGCGCTCGTGGTCGGTATCCGCAACCTGTCCCGCCGCAATTATACCAACGCCGCCCTTTCGCTTTTCGCGGGCACCGCGGTCGTCGTGTTCTTCGCCTCGGCGATCATCGTACCAAAGGTGGAGCGTTATAGCCAGGGCGCCGCGATCGATTTCTTCATCGAGCGGCAGGGCTGCGATTGTTACGTGCATACGCTCGGCTATAAAAGCTATGGCGACCTCTTTTATACGCAGAAGCCACAACCTGCGAATCCCAATGCCTGGAATCAGGATTGGCTGCTCAAGGGGCCGATCGACAAACCGGTGTATTTTGTGACAAAGGTGGATCGCGTGCAGCATTGGGAAAATGCCGAATACCCGGATATAAAAGAACTGTACCGGAAGAATGGTTTTGTGTTTTTGAAGCGTGATGTTCCGGCGCCTGTTCCGGCCGCGCCTGTTCCACCGGCTCCCGCTGCGAGATAGGCCGCGCCGGCCGCTGCCCGTGAGCATACTGTATAAAGCTTATTTATATGGATTCTTGACAATAGTCCAATAGCCGCCTGTTTTTCGGCTTCCCCGTCGTTCAATGAGTTTTTGTGCCACTAATTCCTTTATTTGACGTTCTATTGTTTTTAAGGGCCTATTATCCAATAGAGCCGGTAAATCCTTAGCTTGTATCCCCGGCTTTTTGCTGATTGCTGACAAGAGGGATTTTAATCCCTCATTTAATCCCTCATTTAATCCCTCAATTAATCCCTCAGTAGCCGGCATAATGTGAGCATTTAGGTTAATTTTTTGCTTTATGTAAGCAAGTTCGGTGACAAATCCATTTCCTTGTTCCTGATAGCTGAACGTCATGGTTGGGTAATCTTTGATTGCATCACGGATCCGCAGAAATCCAGTACCATACTTTTCAATATCTTTTGTAAGATAAAAGGCCTCGGCAATCAGCTTATTCCTAAGTTCCGACGTATAATTGTTCTCTTTAAGATCGCCAACGCTTATGTTGCCGTACAACTTACCAGGATTAAAAAAGGAGATTTTCTGGTCGAAGATTTTAATCTGGACATCTGAGGGACTGGTATAATCCCTATGTATCAGGCAGTTTAAGATTAGCTCCCGCAAAGCTGTGGCCGGATATTCACTAATTTCTGTACGTTGGGTGGTTTTTCCGGTGATCTCAAAAGCTACCTTTAAGTGACTATTGATAAAACGCGATGTTTCCTCTACTACATCGAAAAGATTTCCGTTAATCATTCGTTCGTCGATAATCAGCGAGGGGCTTTTAAATCTGCCAATATGGACATTGTAGAAAAGATTACCTTTTGAAAATAAAATCATGGCAGCATTTGTCACGGCATCTCTCTTTATCAGTTTTAGCAATAGCATCGCCTCATAAGCATCTTCTGGTAATAAGAAACGGCCGCCGTTATTCACTTTGTTTATGAAAAGAGCTATTTTCTCTTTATTAAGATCGTTAAATTGGGCATCTTGATTCGGATATGAATCCCAGGAAAGTTGTAACGATTGAAGATGCAGGTCGCTGATCTCCGTTGGGCTAAGCTGGTGATTCGAGTTTTTTATTCGTTTGAGATACCGGCCCCTAAATGCCACAGGCTTTACAGGGAACTCTTTGATGGTTATTTCTCCAACGATATTTCCATCAACTTGTATCACGCCCACGTCGGGTATGATGCTGGGTTGCGTTTTGTTTTTTACTTCATTCACCCATTTTTGCAGGGTTTCAGGACCTAATACGAAACCTTGGATCGGTTTACCGGCATCATCCAATCCAATGAAGACCTTTCCTCCCTTGGTATTGGCGAAGGCGGTCAACGTTTCAATTGCGGCGTCGGAAAAATTACTTTTAAATTCTGTGTAACTATCTTCTCGAATCGGTGTCGTGTTCATTGGTTAAAGTTTTAAAAGGTGGCAAGAATATTCCACTCTCGCACGCAGGGCGTTGAGTCGCTATAAATCTCCTATGTACTTGGTTGTAACGGGATGCTTCTCTCCGAATGGAGCGCCTATAAAGGTAGAAGAATTGACAAACACCGGCCGAAAAATTTGCGGCGAAAGGAGCCGGGGATTCCGCAAGGATAGACAACTGCGCGCGCCGGTAGATGCCGCGGCCCGATGAGGCCTTAGCTGCGGACCGGTCGAATACACGAGCTCAAAATTGGCGGGCCAAATGGAACTTAGTCGGCGAGCTTCGCACCTTCAACTGGAGTCACCAACGACCGCCACCGTATTGACTACCACTTTGCCAAAGATCCTGTCCAGTCTTGCATTTATATTTTCATTGAGCAGAAAATAGGTGAGGAGGAGGGAGAAGGAGAAATATAGCAAGGAGAATCCGATTGTCATGGTGAAAAAAGACTGATAAGCATCATGGATGAACAGCGTGAATAGGGGAAGCAGAATCGCGACCGGCAGCAATATTTTTTTCCCTTGTTGAACAATCGCATAAAATAGGCATTCCTGAAATATTATAAATAAGCCACCAGCACGCCGGCCAGTAAGGAGTCCAACCGTAAGTGGGTCATGGCCCAATTTTGGCGGAAGCGGTAAGGATATAAGCTATTATCAACAAATCAGAAGGCCAGGCAAAGCAACATCAGGGAGAAAATAAATTTTTAAAAAGGACTCACTCCCTTAAAATCCTTATCTATCTTCAATTGTATAAGTCCTTTCTTTGTGCAGAGGAACAGCAAGATAGCAAGACCGAATCAGGAAATTTACCGGCTTGACCTCTCCGAATTTTAAATATTCACGAAAAAGTAACCCGCAGACCAAAAAGCCACTCAATACAAAGAACAGATCAACCCCATCCATCCGATCCTGTACGTAAGTTTGAATAAAAAGCGATGACGAAAAAGAACAAGGAGTATTGCCAGACCTCTCAAAAAGTCCAATTCCCGCAGTCTTCGGCTTTGGTTGTTCATAGTCTATAAGGACATAGGTTTTGGGAATATTATCCGCGTATTAAGCTACTATTTTTTCTTCTTGCCCCTTTGGAAGAGCCTGAGGATACCACTGACCACTTTGTCATTGGCGCCGAGCTTACCCTTGACGGCTGTATAGGCCGAAACCAGCGCATTGTCGAGCTTCACCAGCAGCTTGTTGCTGCCATCACCGGGTCTGGCCTGGTAGAAGGTGGCACGGCGATAGGGGTTGGCCTCGACAGTGTAATAATATAACGCGATGGAACGACGGAAGGTGCCTTCCGGGCAGGTCATGGGTAACGGGTGACCATGATAGGAGTCGGCATCGGTATTAAATATCACGCACCTGTTATAGACGGGTAGTACGCTTTCCTCACAGGCCTTCATCTTTTTGTCCCACAATTCCAGTTTTCCACCCCAGTCCTCCTGCCAGTCCTTATTGAGATAAACCAGCACATTGACGCGACGTTGCCAGTTGCGATGATGGGGGTGGACGGTGAAATCGGCATGGATATTCAGGAAGCCGCCGCGGGTGGACTGATGGATACCTCCGCCTTCCAGCCCTTCGTCTTTCTGAAGGCCCTGGATGCCAGTGATCTGACTCAGCCATTGAAGGAATGCGGGCGAATTGAGCTCATTGATCGTGCCTTTGATGGCTTCGGGCAGCAGATCGATCTTATTGAGGCCGCGTTTGTCTTCGTTATAATGTTTATAATTGATCCAGCCATCCGTTTCGTTCAACCGGTCGAATTCGGCAATACATTTATTCAGGACGGCGGGGTTGAGAAAATTTTCCAGCACGATATGGGGATAGGGGCTGGCGCTTTGATACCTTTTGCTCAGCTCAGGAAGTTGCGCGGTCCATTTATCGTAATCGAAGATTTGGGCTTCGCCGGTTGTTTTCATTTGGCTGTTGTCATTATGTATGTCGGTGGCTGTTGTCACGCTAGTGGATTTTTTGGATTAAGCGGCCTTCGGCCGGGGTCCTTTTCCGGACCCAAGGGGGCAAAATTAGGAAAAATAGGCCATTAAGACTGTTAAGGGTTTGAAGTTAGCCTAGTCCCGGCGGGATTCCAGGGTAAACCCGATGGTTGTGCCCACGTCAGGGGTGCTACGCACATGGACCGACTGCCCATGCGCCTCTATAATGTGTTTGCAGATGGCCAGTCCGAGGCCGGTACCCCCCTTATCCCGGCTGCGGGCGGCGTCTGTACGGTAGAACCGTTCGAAGATACGCGCCAGGTGTTCCTCTTCGATGCCGAGCCCGTCGTCGCTGACTTCGATGAGCACGTTCTTCTCGTCGATCTTGTAGATGCTGGCGACGATGCTGCCATTGAGTTTCCCATATTTGGTGGCATTTTCCACCAGGTTGATGAGCACCATCCTGATCTTTTCCTTGTCGGCGAAGACGGCGATGGGGGATTCACAGCCTTTCTTGATGGAGGTCCGGATATTCTTGGCGTGGGTCTTGATGCTCAGGGATTCGAAGATCTCGCGGATCAGGTCCTGTATGATAAAATTCTGTTTGTATAGCAGCTGCTCCCCGCGTTCCAAGGTGGAGATCTCGTCCAGGTCGTTCATCAGGTTGACCAGCCGGTCCACGTTCTTGGCCGCATTCTCCAGGAACTTCTTGCGGATCACCGTGTCGTCCATGGCTCCACTGAGCAGTGTGTCGACATAACCCTGGATCGCAAAAATGGGCGTCTTGAACTCGTGTGCCAGATTCTGAAGGAACTCTTTGCGGTAAGCCTCGTTCTTTTTCAGCAATTCGATCTCTTCGTTTCGCTTCTCCCCCCATTTTTCGACGTCCTCGCGCACTTCGTCGATGCTTTTCTGTGGCAGGATGTATTTGAAGTAAACTTCCTCCTTCTTCGTCGCTTTTGTCTGGTGGATCAGCTTATAGATCAGCTTGATCTTCCGGTAGATGAATTTTTCGAGGGTAAAAAGGATCAGTCCATAGCTGCCCGAGAAGATGATCAAAATGGAAGTCGCGCCCACCACGGCGTTCCCGGTGAGCACATAGATGCCCACGGAGATGGGACATGCGAGCAAACCGGCAGTAAGAGCAGACAATTGCCTGGGCGATAGGTTTTTGGTGGAAGGCATGGAGCCACAAAGTTACAAATTGAACTTATATCCCACGCCTTTGACCGTCGTAATGCAGTCCAGTCCCAGCTTTTGACGGATCTTTCGGATGTGGACGTCGATCGTACGGTCCCCGACGATCACCTCATTCCCCCAGACTTGATTCAGGATCTCGTTACGGAGGAATACACGTCCGGGACGGGAAGCCAGGAGGTACAACAGCTCGAATTCCTTTTTGGCCAGCGTGACGTCCTTGCCTTCTACCATCACCTCGAACTTGGCGGGGTCGATGGTAAGATTTTCGATCTTCAGGATCTTATCATCCGGCTCCTTGTTGACACGGCGGAAAAGCGCATTCACACGGCTGATAAGTACTTTGGGACTAATGGGTTTGGTCACATAGTCGTCGGCGCCCGTCTCGAGACCGCGGACATGTGAACCTTCGTCGCTGAGCGCTGTCAGGAAGAGGATCAGGGTCTCCTTGAAGGAGGGCTGGGAGCGCAGGACTTCGCATACTTCCACGCCGTTCTTCTTGGGCATCATGATGTCGAGGATGATCAGGTCGGGCCGAACGATCTTGGCTTTACCGATCGCTTCGTCTCCATCTTTGGCGGTGATCACCTCATAGCCCTCCTTGGTTAGATTGTACTGGATGATCTCCAGAATATCGGGCTCATCGTCGGCTATAAGGATCTTCTTGCCTTTGGATTCCATTTGATCTAAAAATTTACGCAAACCTACTGGAAATAAACATGGGGCCGGGACAGGCGAGTGTCAGTTTACAATTTGTTAATACATAAATAACACAATCTCACGTCCAAAAATATAAAATATTCATTATTATTTTGTTAGCATGGGGTCTCAATCGTGGGGCTTTGGTCGTATTTTTGCTTGATCATGCCAGACATTTGCTAACGGATCCTGATCCGTTCGGCCAAAGGCCAGACTTTAGACATTATGATGCGCATTTTACGAGTTACGATCTCCGGGTTTTTTGCTTTGCTGGCTTTCACCGCAGTAGAGGCGCAGCCCAATTCCTATCCCTATAAAGTAGCCCAGGACCGGATGCTCTGGCACGACAAGGTAGATAAGGAGCAGCAGCGGCTCTTCCTATTGGGGGGCAGCAAGGACGATAGCGTGATGCGGCTGACCCGGGATGAAGCCGTGAATCTGCAGATCACCGATGCGCTCGGCCGCCGGGTCGACGAGCTGCAGGAGCAGATCGAATTCGACTCTACACTCAATACCAATGGTAAAAAACGCTATCTGCGCGGGTTGTCCGACGTCCTTTACGGATTCGTCAAGGCGATCGGCATAAAGAGCATCAATCCTGCCCAGGCGCCCGGACTCATCGACGCCTTTGTCCAGGCCATGGAACTGGATAAAAAAGGCCAGAGCATCGAGCCGGTGATCGCCGCCAGCGCCTATGAGACCGGCCTTATCCTGGTGGATTGCTTTAGCTACGCACCTTCGGAAAATCAGGGGGTTAAACCATCCCGCCTGCTGTTGACCCGCCGGTATTACGAAAAACATCCCGGCGAGATCTTCAACTATTTGTCCAACCATCCCGGATTGCCTTTCGAGGATAGCCTCATCGTCCTGGCCGGCCATTATAATATCGAGCGGCTCTATGATTTTGCCGCTGCGGGAAACGAGCTGGCCTGGCGTATCCGGAACAGCAAGGACTCGCTGGTGCATACCGTTGCCATGCTCGCCGGAAGCAGGAGCGGGCGGCTTTATTTTCCCTTTCTGGATAACCTGGTCAAGGGAAAGATCACGACCGATGATATTGACAAGGTGAAGGACGACGATCTGAATTATTACAGACTGCTCGTCAAGACCCGGCTCGACTATGCTGCGCGGGTGCTTCCCCCACTGTGTGATACCCCGCTGGAGATGAATGCGCTCACATCCATGCTGGAAAAAAAGGGCAAACAGGTCTTTGTCACCGAGATCAATGCGCTCCATACCGTGGAGAACCCGGCGATCCGGTTCAAGATACTCGATCCGCTGACGCCCGAGGAGCTCTATTATCTGATCGTGCTGAGTGAGGATGAGATCTATACGTCCAGCTATCTGGGCGTTTATGACCGCATCTTTCAGCGCATGAAGTCGCCTAAAGGCGATAGCCTGTTGATGGCCGTCCACGGCGATTATTTCAGGAAGTTCATCAAGATGGCCGCCGCATATAATAAGCTGGAGCACTTCCTGGGGACGATGGATAAACAGAATGCCGGTACGGTGATGAAGTCCTTTGTGATCCACCTGGAGAATGCCGGTGAAGAGGAGGCGGTCGATGTGGCTGATTCCTATTCGAGTATCGTCGAAAAAAGCCCTGCACTGGCCCGCTTTATCCTGGACGAGGTGCGCTGGAATTACGATAAGAATCTGGCCACCGGTGATAAGAAGGGGATCACAATCTATAATCTCCTTCAGACCCTTTTCGAATCTGCGGATACCAGCAAAAAGATCGATCTCTCGGCGAAACTGGGTATCCCGCCGATCTATTCCGTGGACCGTAGCTCGCTTATCGACGACAGCGGGCGGGTGATCGAGCAGGTATTCTTTTATGGTGATAAGGATAAGGACGGGCAGAACTCCTATGCGGATTATATGTCGTTGTTCCGGCCCCGGCCAAAGATGAGACCCGACTGGAAGATCACCGAGAACCCGCAGTGGACGACCATTACGTCGACCCACGGTCATCCGGTGATCATCTTTGCCAACAAACCGCTCCTGGGCGAGGACGATCCGGACGCCAAGGCTCAAAAAGCCCTCGACGACTATCTTTACGATCATCATCTGAAACCTACGATCGTTATCCACCGCGGGCACAGCTATCACGTCAAGTATACGATCGAGCAGATGCCGGCGACGGCGCGTATCGTGGTCCTGGGTTCCTGCGGTGGCTACAATAACCTCAGCGAGGTGCTCAAGATCAGCGAAGATGCCCACATCATTTCTTCTAAACAAGTGGGAACCAAGACTGTCAATGAACCTATCCTGCGGGCGATCAACAATACCCTGGTGGCAGGCAGGGACATCGAATGGCTGCCCATGTGGCGGGAGCTGGAGGCCAGTTTCCAGAAAGACCCCGTGGCGAGGGAGCGGTTCGACGACTATATTCCCCCGTATAAGAACCTCGGCGCCATCTTCATCAAGGCCTACCGCAAGGCCATGGACGATGAGGAATAGTTCGTAACTTCGCGGGGCTCGGCCGGAGGGACCATCGCCATGTCAGAAGAAGTCAAGAAAAAGAAGATTTTCGAATTCAATTTGCTGGGGCGCGTATTTCGTTACGCCTCACCTTATAAGAACAGGTTATATGGGTCGATCGCCTTGTCCATCCTGCTCGCTATCCTGGCTCCCCTGCGTCCCTGGCTGATCCAGGTCACGATCAACAGTCATATCCGCAAGGGTTTATCCCCCGACGTGGATGCAAAAGCGATAGCCGAGCAGGCGATCATCTGGATCACGGTC
The DNA here is from genome assembly GCA_025934485.1 of Chitinophagaceae bacterium. Classification (GTDB taxonomy): domain Bacteria; phylum Bacteroidota; class Bacteroidia; order Chitinophagales; family Chitinophagaceae; genus Puia. The sequence goes on along the minus strand of JAICXX010000037.1, from coordinate 323 downwards.
CTGCAGATCGGGCTGCTGCTGATCGAAACGGTCGCAAGATTCTATTTCAGCTTCATTACTGCCTGGCTGGGCCAGACGGTCGTTCGGGATTTGCGTGTGGATGTCTACAAAAAGGTCATCGGGCTGAATCTCTCGCAATTCGACAAGACGCCCATAGGCACCCTGACGACCCGGACCATCAATGACATCGAAGCCATCAACGATATTTTTTCCGACGGGCTCATCCCGCTGCTGGCGGATGTCCTGTCGATCCTGTCGATCCTGATCTTTATGTTCTGGACAAGCTGGCGGCTGACCCTCGTTTGTCTTTCGCCGTTTCCCTT
>JAICXX010000271.1 GCA_025934485.1 Chitinophagaceae bacterium | reverse complement strand
GTCACCAGCACGGCCAAATCCGATCTCAACTATACGATCTACCGTTTGGCCGACGTCTATCTCCTCTATGCCGAAGCCTCGAACCGTGCGTCCGGCGGCGGCCCCAACGCCGATGCTTTGGGCTACGTCAACGCGATCCGCGCCCGCGCCAACCTCGCTCCTCTCGCCGCCGGCATGTCCCAGGACGATTTCGAGCACGAAGTGTGGCTCGAGCGGTACTGGGAGCTGGCCTTCGAGAACAAGATGTGGTTCGACATGCTGCGCACCCGGAAGGTCCACAATGACGTCACCGGCAACTGGGACGACTTCGTAGGGCACCAAACCGTTTGGGGCGCGACCTTCACCGCAAACCAGCTTCTGTTCCCGTTGCCGAAGCAGGAGACGGATGTCAATCCCAATCTATTGCCAAATAATCCGGGTTTCTAGCTTTTTGCCGGTGGGCGCCTGGCTGACTTTTGCCGCCGGCGCCCGGCTGGTGCGTTGCTTTGGCTTTGCTCTTTAGTTCATGTTGGTTCACTGCACATCCGTTCGCCGGGGGATGGCGACCCTGCGTCGCACTAGCATCCGGTCGTCAATCCCCCTTTTTTCTGCCCGCACCGAGGCCAACGCGGCCCAACCATGCTTCTTGTGCTCCGCCCGCACCCGCCCGATCCTCCGGGAAAATGTTGAAAACCACGCCGTTCCCGTGGAAAAAAAGCCCACCTTTTTTTTTTTGCCACCAATAGTTTTTGCCCTATTTTTGCACTCCCAAAAACGCACACTGTGCATTTGCGGGAATGATTCCGTAGCTCAGTTGGTAGAGCAATACACTTTTAATGTATGGGTCCTGGGTTCGAGTCCCAGCGGGATCACCTGATGGGACAAGCTTGAAAAAATCTCGCTTGTCCCATTTTTATTTTCCCTAAAAGCCACGTCCAGCCTGTATATCAGCCCTACCGCCTCATTCACTCGGGTGGTTCGAAAATTTTCGCCGTCAAAAATCAATTTTTCTGGAAAGATCGAACCGATTATCTGTCGTTTCTTAATCGTTGTCGCCTCGATCCACAGACTGTCGAGCTTCGCCAAGTTCTCAATTGCCTTCTCGAGCACCGGCCCCAGATCGCCAGTTTCCTCCGACATCGAACCGATCTTTGCCTCCAACACCGAGATCTGTTTCTCACACTCCGACTTGATGGCCTTAAAATCCAACCCGTCAATATCGCCGGAGAGAAGCAGCGCTCTCCCCTTCCCTACCCGATCATTCAGCGCTACGATCTTTGCCAGTATTTCCTTCTTTTGCCCACGTTGATCCTTTGCCTGGCTCGTCATCGCCTCCAGGATTACTTGCTTAAACAATTCCGTCGCTGCCGGATGGGGCATATACTTCTTTAGTTCCCGAATAAACCCTGGTTTGTCGAATCTGCTCGAGACCTGAACCCACATGCTGAGCTGCAGTGATAGTAGAAATAGCGTTCTTTACGTCCTTTCGAACCGCTGCCGGTAAGCAGTCGGCCGCATCTTGGACAGACGAGGAAGCCACGTAATGGAATTCGGTCATCGACGGACAGTTTTGTCCGCTGTTTCTTTTTCTTGCCATCCAGGACGTCTTGGGCTTCAAAGAACAGGGCTTCGGTAATGATCGGCTCATGCTGACCAGGAACGAAGCGGCTATCCTCGTCTTTAAATTTCTCGATGAATATCTTCCCGCAGTAGACAGGGTTACGGATCGCGACCCAAAAGTTATTCTTGGAGCATTTCATCCCTTTCTCCCTTGCCAGTTTGAGCACCTGTTCAGTCGTCAGCTGCCCATCTGCGATGGTTTCAAAGACCCATTGCATAATATTCGATTCTGGCGGCTTTGGAGCTATGTATTTTCGCCCATCTTCCCGAACACGATTCATGTACCCAATTGGGGCGCCGCCCATCCAACGGCCTTCCTTTTTCGCCCTGCGCATCCCGTGAAAGACGTTCAACGCCCGCCGATCATTCTCGACCTCTGGCGCAGCCAGGTAAAAGGCCAGCATCATTTTGTTTTCTGGAATAGTCAAATCGAGCGGCTGTTCGATCGCCTGCGGCTCGATCCCTAGCTTCCGGAGGATATTGATCATCTGGTAGGCATCCGCGGCATTCCGGCTGAAGCGATCCCATTTGGTAAAGAGCACCAGGTCGGTTTCCCCTTTCTGTCGGTGTAGCCCCTTTAAGAATGCCACCCATGCCGGCCGGTTGAACGTCTTAGCGGAATGATCCTCCAGCACAACTTTTCGAACCGTTATGGAATTGATCTCACAGTACCGCCGCAGAACCTCCTCCTGGTTACGCTGGCTATATCCTTTTTCCGCCTGTTCGTCAGTCGACACGCGGATATACAGATCGGCAACTTTCATAAAATAATCTTTATTGAATTTGCATTTAAGAATCAGGTGTATTTACTTAGCTGGTATGAAAACAAAACACGCCGTCATTCTGCTGGTCTTCGGCTATTGCCTGGATTTTATCGGTGCGCTCTTCAAGATCCTCCACTCGGCCCAGGCGGACATAACGCTTACGGTCGCTGCTATTTTGAAAGTATTGGGAGCATTGGTATTCCTGTATAAGCTCCTCACCTATCCCAAAATAAAAGACTTCATGGAGCGATAAACGCCGCCTGGTCCAATCAGCCGCTCTGATTAAGGTTGGAATTGCAAAGGGAGGCCAGGCGCCTCAAAAAGGTCAGAATAGCCTCAGCCTGTTCCAGGCTGACCTCCATTCCGTGTTCCTGTAAGATTAACCGGGTTCGTTCCGGTGTAAGTTTCGTCGCGGGCTCTTCCGTGCCGGAAGATCCCGCCTGAATAAATCCACTCTTCACGTTTTCCATATCCCCTCTTTCGTCCCCAAATATAAGGCGATTTCATGTTGGTCACCTATACAGTTTACGGCCAGCACCCCCGTCTTTTTGACCGGGGTCTCCCGATCCATCGAACCAATGAACCCCATATTTAGCCCCTACCTCCATTCCCCGCAAGATGAACAAAAGTAGCACGGGCATTTGTAGCACACGGCAAACCATAGCCGAATTAACCCTCGCGAAATTACCACCTTTCGAACCGCGTGCCACACGTGTTACCCTTCCCAGGCTAGATGTCCTTTTGTGACACAATTTTAGGGCCTTTTAAAATCGCGCAGAACTTTTCGACTGCGGAAACTTTTTGCGGCAAAAAGGTCTCGCTGCGGCCCCCTCCGCAAGAACACGCGCCAGACCGCACACCCTATTTGCGCCGCTTCGCGTCGCTGCATAAGGTGTGCGCCGATGTACAATCTCCTCGCTGCGCTGCGGGGATTATACATCGGTCCTGAGCCGGCACGGTTCTTTCGCTCGGTTGGGCCTCCGCTCGGGCAGCTCCTGCGTCCGGTTCGAAAATGCGCTGCGGCTCATTCGTCGCTGCGCTCCTCTCTCGCCCCAGTACGCTTCGCCGCATCTTCTCCCGTCCGCCCGCTGCCCCATGTACGTCCGCCACCCGCAAGCGGCCGGCGGCGGTGCTAATGATATTGCGTCCACTCCGCTCCCGCAGAACGACTAAGGTCTACCGCGGGTAGCTGCGCGCCGGCCTCCGTTGTCGGCCTACTCCGCGCAGCACCGCCGGCCGCGTGGCGGTCGGGTGGCGGCTGAAGCAAGCTTTCTCCTGCATACAACTCCCGAATGGCCAAGAGTGGTAGAAGCTGCCGCGGCGATGAGCGATAGAATAAAGCCAGGCAGTAGTAACGCCTTGGCGAAGCTCGCCGTCCCCTAAAAAGCGATACCAGGTGGAACCAGCACGTTCCGAAGGCTTTTTAGGGGTCGGCAAGCTTGATTACTCCTCCGAAAATTTCAGGAGTTTTTAGCTTGGCTTAGCCACAGCAGGGGCAGATATTTGGCCTGTTCGATCTTACGCTGAGGCTCATGGTGTCGCTCCGCTCCACATTCGCCTCAGCCCGATTAGCCACATTATGCGCTACCAGAATGCGACCGGTCGAGTGACGGCTGAAGCAACTTTTCCCCTGTATACAGTTTCCGAATGATCAGCGTAGTACAAGCTGGCGCCGGCGATGAGCAGTAGTACCGTGATCAGCATAAGAATCACCGTTGCCGCCCCTGGGGGACAAGATTTATCTTGTCCCCCAGGGTGTATTTAGTCTTTTACTCGCCAGCAACCTTCTCCTCCAAAGACCGTCTCCAGCCGAAAGCGAAAAGTGATAAAAATTAATCCGCAAAGTTCGGCTGCCGGCCGGCTTCGCCAAGGAACTACGGCATAAACGATTCAGTGCAAGGGTTCAGCAAAGCGACCTGCACAAGCATCATCAGGGAGGGAGCAGTAGCGTACACCTCGTTATTCCGTTCCTCCTTGGCATTCAGCCACCCTCACGCCGGAGACGTCGGTTTAATTTTTTAACACTTTAAAGCTTTAAATCATGTCACAGCAGATCTTGAGAAAGGCCCGGCAAGAACGCATAAACAATCTATGTGTAAAGACTTACCTGGAAAATTTAGGATACGGTTCCATTGTCAGCCACCGTGGCTACGCTATCTTTCCTTCGCCTTTCCACGAGGAAGGTACTTTATATGTAGATTATCGAACCAACAGAGCCCAGCTGAATACCGGCCGCCAGCTCGGTGGTGTCCTCGACCTGGCATCCGCCTTATTCAAGGTCCCCAAGGCCACAATCCTGAACAACATAGTGCAGTACCGGATCGACCTGCTCATGGATCGGTGCGGAGATCGTCAGGGAGCTATTTGGTAGCCTCCCAAGGGGCAGCTCCGACTGCCCCTTGGCCTTCCCAGTTGTAAGAATTGACATTGCCATCCTTCGCGGCCCGGGGGCAGCTCTTGCGTCCGGTTCGATGCTGCGCTGAGGCTCATGGTGTCGCTTCGCTCCACATTCGCCTCAGTGCGCTTCGCCGCATCATCTCCCGTCCACCCGCTGCACAATGTTTGTCCGCCTCCCGTAAGCTGTCGGCGGCCTGGCTGTTCGATCTTGCATCCGCTCCGCCCCCACACAACGATCAATGATGTATACCCCAGTTAGCTGCACGCCAACCTCGTAAAGATCGACCGCTTGCTCGTAATATCCCTCGCTAAGCTGCCTCCATTGCGATAGCCAAAGCGCCCAGCGATTTCAACAGCCATTCAACCGGCTTGAGGTTTAGGAAGCCGCAAAGGCAAAGAAATTAATTTAGTCTAACCAATAGAGCTCTGAGGATGAATCTTCGATTCGACACACAACCAGATTTTGATATTAAAACCATTGAGCAGATTATTCCTACTAATGGTCAAAATGAGAGTTACTTATCTAAATCTCTGGTGTCTATCTTTTTTGAAAATGCCTGCATTTTTTCCAACATTTCATCACTTTGTTCTTTCATGCGTGTAAGTAAAGAATTTACATCCCGCCCAGGATGGTTGCTATCCATTTCCTTTTGCCAATCTTCATAAGTCACTATATTCGTTTTCCAATATTGAGTTGGATCCCCATTGTATCCTTGGAATTTTAAATATAAGTTGAGAGCCAACCCCGAAGGAGATATATTTGCATTTAATTCTGCATCGGAGCTCGAGAATCCCCCTATCCCTGCGATTAAATCTAAGGACCGAAGGTGATCTAGTTCACGATCGAGCCGATGCAAATTCGTTATTCTAGAAATTTCAAAGAGTTTTGTACATTCTATAGTGAGCTCATCAGATATTATCAACCCATTGTTGCAGATGATTTTACGGCCGTTTTCACATGCATATTTTATAATTCTAGCTTCTACAACCGTCAATTGTTTGAGAATGTCAATAAAAATTAGGTTTTCATCATCCTCTCCGTCTATGGAGCATGAGGAAGCGAACAATCCTGCCCACAATTCTTGAATTTCATCGTTGTCATTCAATGAACCATTCTCTATGATAGATAGTGCTATTCTAGGATGAGATTTAATTTGCAGTTTATCGTCAACAAACTCGAGCTTCCCTTTGGCTTTTTGTAAAATATTTAAAATGTTATTAAGTCGCCAAAATCTCAATTGATCTTTTAAAAGAAGTCCGACCTCTTCACAAGCTGGCGCGCAAACACCTTTTAGAAAGCCTTCTATCCCTTCGAATGATTTGACCACAGCCGTATTTATCGCTTCAGCTATGGGTTTGTAGTCGGTAAATAGAAGTGCAGAGTTTTTCGTAACGAGGAGTACAATGGTTTCGGTAACAAACAGTACATAGATTTCGGTAACAAGGAATACAGAGTGAGCAAATTTAATGGACGGATTCAGAGTGGTCAAAAATTGTTTTCCGATTTTCCAGCCGGTAGCTCTTTCCATTCAGGCTGATCACTTCACACTGGAACAGTAATCGATCCAGCAGGGCGGTGGCCAGCACCTCGTCGTCCAGCATTTGGGCCCATTCGGCCGGCTTTTTATTGGTCGTGATAATGAACGAGGTTTTTTCATACAGCTGGTTGATAAAATTAAACAGGCTTACGGCATCCTTTTTCTCCACGGGGAACAGCATAATATCATCGATCACGATTAGGTGGGCGCTGGATAGGCGTTTATATTCAGCTTTGGCTGTGGCAGTCATCGACCTCATCTTAAGGGTGTTTAGCAAGCTGTCCATGGTCCGGAAGTATGCCTTGTAACCCTTTTTAACCGCTTCTGCGCAAAGGCCGGCAGAGATGAACGTTTTACCTGTACCGGAAGGCCCCATCAGGATG
>JAICXX010000240.1 GCA_025934485.1 Chitinophagaceae bacterium | reverse complement strand
TCGAATTCAACGTTCAACGAGACCAACTATGACCTGCTCCTGAACCTGGATAAAAAGCTTTCCCAGGATTTCCATCTTACGGCCTTGCTGGGAACCAATATCCGGCAGAATTCCAGCGACAACATCGTGGCTACGACCAGCGGCGGTCTCGTTGTCCCCGGTCTTTATGAATTGGCCAACTCCGTACAAACACCCCCCGCACCTACCGAGATCGATTGGCGCAAAGAGGTCGACGGTATCTTCGCTCGCGGCGCGCTTTCTTATAAGGAGGTCATCACCCTCGAGGCCACGATCCGCCGCGACCATTCCTCGACCTTGCCCACCAGGAATAACACCTATTACTATCCCTCGGTCTCGGGCAACTTCGTCTTTTCCAAGCTGCTCCCGAATTGGAACTGGCTCTCTTATGGCAAGCTGCGCGCGAACTATGCGGAAGTAGGGAACGACGCGCCGCCATATGCGACCATCAATACCTATCAGAACGTCAATCCGTTCAACGGCCAAACGGTCTTTGCGGCGCCTGTGATGAACAACAATCGCAACCTGGTGCCCGAAGAGAACAAGACCTACGAATTCGGTCTCGAAGCGGCCTTCCTGAACAACCGCCTCGGCTTCGACGTCACTTACTATCACGCCCGCGAGATCAACCAGATCCTGCCGGTGCCCGTCTCGACGTCCAGCGGTTATACCAATTTCTATGTGAACTCCGGCGCCGTCCAAAACCAGGGTGTCGAGCTTACGCTCAACGCGACCCCGGTGAAGACCCGGGATTTCAGCTGGAATATCATTGTGAACTGGAGCAAGAATCTGAGCAAGGTGCTCTCGATATATGCCGGCCAGCAGTCCTTGTTGCTGGGTAGCTATGCCTCCAATACCCAGCTGGTGGCCGAAACCGGCAAGCCCTACGGTATTATCCGCGGGTCCGACTACGAATACCTCCATGGCCAGCGCCTCGTCGACAGCACCGGCAACTATATTAAAAATCCCAATGCTCTCACCGATATCGGCAGCACCGCGCCCAACTGGTTTGGTGGCATCACCAACAGCTTCCATTATAAAGCTTGGACGCTTTCCACGCTCGTCGACATCCGCCAGGGCGGCAAACTCTACTCGCTCGACATGGACTTCGGTGACTACTCCGGCCTCTACCCCGAAACGGCGGGTAAGAATCCGAAGGGCAATCCCGTCCGTAGCCCCCTCAGCGCCGGCGGCGGTGTCCTGCTCAAAGGCGTGACCGCCGATGGTAAACCCAATACCACCTATGTCGACGCTTCCGACATCAACGCCGGTAAATTCCCGTTTAGCTCCTACAACAGCTTTGCCGATGCGTCCTATGTCTACGACGCTTCATATGTAAAGCTCCGTGAGCTGGCCATCACCTATAGCGTCCCGAAAAAAGCATTGACCGGCATCGGTTTTGTCAAGGGCATCGACCTCTCGCTTACCGGCCGCAACCTCTGGATCATCCACAAGAACCTCCCTTACGCCGATCCGGAACAAGGCTTCGCGAGTACCACCGCTGCCGTCGCCAACGCCACCGGCAACGGCAACTTCATGGGCAATGCACAAAACTTTTCCCAGGGCTTCCAGGTAGGGGTCTATCCCTCCGTCCGCACCTTTGGCTTCACCGCTAAACTTAAATTCTAAAAACTAGAGGAAATGAAACCATCCACACTACTATATCTCCTGGTGAGCATGCTGACAGCGTCGTGCACGAAAAGCATCGCCGATCTGAACAACAATCCCAAAGCGGCGCTCACCGTGCCTTCATCCAGCCTTTTCCTCAACGGGGAGAAAAATCTCTCCGACGCTATCGCCGGCACCAACGTAGCGGCCAGTCCCTTCAGGGTCCTCGCACAGTCCTGGACCGAGAACACCTACGTCAGCGAGGCCCAGTATAAACTTACCGTCGACAACTGCCCCGCGGGCTGGTGGAACGAGCTCTATGCGAGTGGAACGTCAAGCGTCCTCAACAGCCTCGCGGCGGCAAAGACAACCATCCCTACGGATATCACCGATGCGGCGACGCAAAAAAATGCGTTGCTGATCACCGATATCCTCGAGGTCTATGCCTACTCCCTTCTGGTGAATACCTATGGCAATGTGCCCTATTCTCAGGCGTTGAACCGCGATATCCCGTTCCCGAAATACGATGACGCGAAAACGGTCTACTACGACCTGCTCGCCCGGCTCGACACAGCTATCTCCGGACTCAATACCGGCGCCGGGAGCTTCGGCGGCGCGGATAACATCTATAAGGGAGACGTAACGCGATGGAAGAAGTTCGCGGCTACCCTCAAGCTCAAGCTGGCCATGGTGATCGCCGATTCAGATCCGGCCACTGCAGGGCAAAAAGTTCAGGAAGCCGTGAATGCCGGCATCTTCACCTCCAATAGCGACAACGCACTGTTCGTGTACGACTCTACGCTCACCACGAACTCCAATCCGGTTTATCAGGCCTTCATCATCCGCCACGACTTCAGCCCGGCCAATCTCATCGTCGATACCCTGGTTGCCTGGAACGATCCCCGGTTGCCACACCTATTCAAACAATACAACGGCGCCTACGTTGGCGGCGTCCCCGGCGCGGGTAATGGCTATGTGAAGCTGTCCCTGTTCTCCGACAAATGGCTCAACCCTGAATGGCCCGCTGACCTGCTGGACTATGCCGAAAGCCAGTTCCTGCTGGCCGAAGCCGTCGAACGCGGGTTTGGCGTCAGCGGCACCGCGGCCGGCTACTACAACAACGGCGTCACGGCTTCCATCAACTTCTGGGGCGCGGACTCGGCACAGGCCGCGACCTATCTCGCACAGCCTGCAGTGGCCTATGCGACCGCCACGGGCACCTGGAAACAAAAGATCGGCTGGCAACAGTGGCTCGCCGATGCCGACCGCGGCTGGGATGCCTGGACCTCGATCCGCCGACTCGGTTATCCCAACATCGACGCGATCAATCCTCCCGTAGGCGCCCTCGGCCAGTTGCCACGCCGGTTCACCTATCCCAGCGCCGAAGAGGCGTCCAACCCGACCAACTGGGCCGCCGCCGTCCAGGCCGTCACAGGCGGGACCAGCGATGGTGTCCAGTTCAACCTCTGGTGGAACAAATAACGCGCTCGGCCGCCGCATAAAAAAGACGTACACCCGGGTGTATCGAAACCGGACAAATTCGTCCGGTTTCTTTTTATAACCTACTGGTGCAGAACACGAATGCGCTTTGGTGTGTTTCTTGGTGCAAAATAGCAAAAGCACCAATCCATGTTCAGGAATCTCACCCGCGTCGCTTTCCGCAATCTCTGGCGTAACAAAAGCCTTTCAACGATCAATATCCTCGGCCTGGCAGTCGGCATGGCAGCAGCCATGCTCATCGGCCTGTGGGTCCAAAATGAGTTCAGCTACGATAGCTTTTATAAAAAAGCCGACCGCACCTACCTGCTCTATACCCGCGCAGATTACAACGGCGCAACGGACGCCTGGCCGCGCGTCTCGTCCCTCATGGCCCCTCAGCTCAAAAAGGATTATCCCGAGGTCGACGATGCCGTTAGATTCCGCCGCGTCTACTTTCTCCTCACGGAGGGCGAGAAGCACATCAATATCGAAGGCGACTTCGCCGATAGCGGCTTCCTGCAAGTCTTCGACCTGCCGCTGTTACAGGGTGACGCCAAAACCGCACTCACAAGTCCCCGGGGGATCGTGCTCACGGAACATGTCGCCAAAAACCTCTTCGGTAACGAAGTCGCCATGGGGAAGATGGTCCGTATCGATAGCACCGATTATTTCAAAGTCACGGGCGTTCTCAAAGACCTCCCCGGCAACACTGAATTCACCTTTCAATACCTCTTGCCCTGGTCCTACATCGACAAGCTCGGCTGGCTAAAAGATGAACGTTGGACCTACGCCAATATCACGACCTATGTCACGCTCAAACCCGGCGTCTCCAGGGCTGCATTCGACGCCAAGCTCGGCCATATCCTGAAGCCGTATATTCCCGCCACCCCTGAATTCGCCCACCGCGAGATCTTTGCCCAACCCATCACCCGCACCCATCTCTATTCGAAAGTGGAGAATGGCCGGCTCACCGGTGGACTCATTACGATGGTCCGTCTGTTCATGGTGATCGGCATCTTTATCCTGCTCATCGCCTGCATCAATTTTATGAACCTCAGCACGGCCCGCAGCGAGAAACGTGCGAAAGAGGTCGGCATCCGCAAGGTCGTAGGGGCGCTGAAAAGCTCGCTGATCACCCAGTTCATCGGCGAGAGCATCCTGCTCGCATTGTTATCCTTCTTCCTGGCGCTGGGCATTGTACAGCTCAGTATCAAACCCTTCAACCAACTTATCGACGGTCGTCTGGAGCTGGATTGGACTAACCCGTATTTCTGGCTGGCGTCGCTCGCCTTCGTGCTGTTCACCGGCCTCGTCGCGGGCTCCTATCCGGCCTTCTATCTGTCCTCTTTCCGTCCCGTCACCGTGCTCAAAGGTGCCTTTAAAAAAGCGGGTGCACTGGTCACACCACGAAAGGTCCTGGTCGTACTCCAATTTAGTTTCGCCGTCATCCTGATCATCTGCACCATCGTCGTCGAAAGACAACTCGATTATGGCCGCCATCGCCAGGTGGGTTATGAGCAAAGCGGACTGGTGTTTACTTTCGTCCAGGGCGATGTGCTTTCCCATTATGACGCCATCAAACGCGATCTGCTGAACAGCGGAGCCGCCCTATCCGTCACCAAACTGTACTCGCCGATCACGACGGTCTGGAATGAGACCACCAACCTCTCCTGGCCCGGAAGTACCGAAGCCGATAAAAAACGCTTTTTCAACGACTATGAATCCGACGCGGATTTTGTCAGGACCACGGGTGCAAAGCTCCTCGCCGGCCGGGACATCGATCTCAAGACCTACCCGACGGACAGCACGGCCCTCCTGCTCAACGAAGCAGCAGTGAAAATGATGCGTCTTAATGACCCCATAGGCGCCACCGTCAGGAATGAGAACGGCGTCGATTGTCATGTGGTCGGTGTCATCGGCGACTTTATCATCGAGTCGCCCTACAATAAGATCAGCCCCATGATCGTCCAGGGCCTGAGTACTGGCTATCCGGTGGTTCATTTCAGGCTCAATCCCGCCAATTCCTTCGCCGATGATCTCGATAAAGCCGGAAAGATCTTCAAACAATACAACCCCCAATATCCCTTCGAATATTATTTTGTCGATGAGTTCTATAACAATAAATTCAAGGCGCAGCAACAACAAGGGACCTTGGGTCTGCTCTTCGCCGGTCTCTCGATCTTCATTTCCTGTTTGGGCCTTTTCGGTCTGGCATCGTATATGGCCGAGACCCGAACGCGCGAGATCGGCATCCGCAAGGTGCTGGGGGCTTCCGTTGCCGGTATCGCTGGCCTCATGGCCAGGGATTTCATCAAGCTCGTGTTGATTGCCGTGGTCATCGCCTCGCCCATTGCGTGGTATGTCATGAGCCACTGGCTGCAAACCTTCGACTATCGGGTACGCCTGGACGGCTGGATCTTCCTATCCGCCGGCGCGCTCGCGATCCTCATCGCTCTTGCCACCGTCAGCTATCAAGCCGTTAAAGCAGGCCTGTCGAATCCGGTACATAGTTTGCGGAGTGACTAGACCATGAAACTTCTTCTTACTTCCAGCGGCATCCGCAACCAGCGTATTCATAACGCGCTGACCGACCTTTTGGGCAAACCCATCGCCGAATGTAACGCCCTATTCATTCCCACGGCGATATACCCCCATCTTCACGGTGGCAGGATGGCACTGCAAGCTATAGCCGGAAATGGTAAATCCCCGCTGTGCGGGTTGGGCTGGAAAACGTTGGGCGTGCTGGAACTCACCGCCCTCCCTAGTATCCAAAAAGAGATCTGGCTACCGTCACTCGAGGAAGCCGATGCACTGCTGGTTTGGGGTGGCAACGTCTTGTATCTGGCCTACTGGATGCATGAATCCGGCCTCGCGGAATTATTGCCTTCGCTGCTAAGCAAGATGGTCTATGTGGGCGTAAGCGCGGGCAGTATGGCGGTGAGCTCTACTTTCGGCGAGACCTATAGCAATCCCCCCGGCGGAAGCGGTAATGCGCTGACAAGGGAAAACATCGTATTCCATACCTCCGAGGGAGAACTACACAAGATCTTTATCACGGCTCATGGAGTGGGATTGGTTGACTTTGCATTGATCCCCCATTTCGGGAACCCGGCATTCCCGGACACGTCCGAACCTAACGCGGAAAAATGGGCTGGGATGCTGCCCATGCCGGTCTATGCGATCGACGATCAGACCGCAATCAAAGTGGTCGATAGTAAGGTCGAAGTCGTCTCGGAAGGGAATTGGAAGCTATTTAATACTTCCCCACCTCTCCTTTAACGGAATTGAATATCCTATGGGAATCGAAGCCTACGCCGTGTTTGAACACCCAGCGGATCTTCCGGATGTTCTCGATATTTTGAGATATATCCCCGTCGATGACCACGAGATCGGCCTGCTTTCCGACTTCGATGGAGCCGATCTTATCTTCAAGTCCGAGCGCCTTCGCGCCGTTGTATGTCGCGATGCGAATAGCCTCGATGGGGCTGAACCCCGCCTGCGTCAGGAGTTCGATAGTCTGCTGCGAGCCGTATCCCGCCAGCGTAGCGCCGTCGCCGGTAGGATCGGTACCCGCCGTCAACAGACCGCCCTCATCCGAAAATAGCTTCTCCATTTTCATTTCCTCCCGCATGGTGTTATTGCCGGAAGGGTTGCGCATTTTGTTGTAGACGTTGAGGAACATGCTGCGGGTATCGGGTGACATCGCCTCCAGTACTTCCGGACGGATCGTCGTGTCCAGTGTAGTCATATTGTAGATTACAGCCAGGGTAGACGTCACCGTCACTTTTTTATCTACGAGGAATCTGATCAGGTCTTTTACTCCCGGCGAATCCGCGGATGCGATGGGTGCCGCACCCAAGGGACAAGCATTCTCCTTTTTATTGGGAACAAAATCCGTGGACGCAAAAAAGCCGTGTTCCAGCTGGTCGATGCCCATTTCCGCTGCTTCGCGATACGTGACAGCGCATAAATGGCCCGTCACCTTGAGCCCTTTGGCGTGAGCCTCGTCTATTGCGGCCTTTAAGGTAGGCTTGTCCACGAACATATATCCCTTGAAGGAAGTACAGCCCTGGCTGGCCCAAAAGTCGACAAACGCCTTCGCCTCTGCGGGTCCGCTCAGCTCATGCATCCCCGGAAAAATGCTGCCTTTTCCTTCCACGTAAGGCGCGGTTACGTCCATTGCCGGTCCAAGGATCTTGCCCCGGTCGATATCCCGTTTGAGATTCAGGTCGGAATAGGGCTCCACGCTCCCGGCTGTACGAATAGTCGTCGCGCCGCAAGCGAGGTAAAGTTTTGGGAAAGTGTAGGGCAGTTCCTTTACATGTAGATAGGTGAAGTCGGCGGAGTAGGCCGCATAAAATAGGTGTTCGTGCAGGAGTACGAATCCGGGCAAGAGCGATTTCCCGGTGAGGTCGATGACGGTGCTTCCGGGAGGCGGCGGAAGGTTTTTGCTATCGGCTACCGCAGTAATTATCCCATTACGGACGATCACCGTTTGGTCTTCCAATACCTTGAGGTGTTTCACATCGGCAAGCCTGCAATGGGTGAAGGCGATGAAGGCGGAATCGTAATCGATGTATTTCTTTACCTGATCCGAAAAGGAGGTTTGGGTTATCGCCTGCAAACCGATGAGCAGGCAAGACCCGGCAAGGAGAAGTTTTTTCATATTGCGATTGGTTTTGGTATGAATCTGGTCGGTTACCTCCGCACCCTTCTCAACTGTATCTTACTCAACGGCGTCAGCACGAGCGGCACTTTCTCGATAACCGCCTGATCACTATCGATCCCATACGCCCGGCTATCCGACCGCGCCAGCCGCAAGATCGAGAAATAAGTATTCAGGATAAAACCCTCCCGCGCCGAAAACTCATTGTCATAAGACAAGAACCTTTCGAGGATCACGAACTTGAAATCCCTGGGCCGCCCCGCCTTGGGGATCTCCCCGCAAGACGCCAGCTCCTCCGCCACCTTCCTCAACATCACCCCGATCCGTGGCTGCACCCGGAAACCCAG
>JAICXX010000332.1 GCA_025934485.1 Chitinophagaceae bacterium | reverse complement strand
GAGGAAATGCGCATCCACCATTTTTTCGGCCTCCTGGAATTTTTCTTCGACGATAAGCTGGCGGATTTTTGCAAAATAATTGATCGCGTTCGGGTCATTGTAGTCATGCGGGCGGCCCGACCAAAAAGTGGATTCGTTCAATGCGATCCGTTCGTGTCCCGTGCCGCCAAATACCATGGCGCCCATATAGCCATTGCCAATGGGCAATGCTTCCAGCCATTTTTCCGCAGGCTGCCGGTACCAGATCACCATGCTATCCTTCCGCGGGTGCGACGACGTTTGGGACCAGCAACTACCGGGTAAGGAAAGCCGATAAATGCGGCAACAATGAAACTTCCCCGAAGGGTGCCATATGGGTTATCCATCATTATACTATTTATTCCGGAAGAGCAGCGGCGCCAGCTGGTACAGGCTCCGTCTCCAGGTAAGAAATTCATGGGCTGTGTTCTCAGAGACAAAACCAGTGGCGTTATACCCGGCCTGTTTTAGCGAGTCGACGGCCCGCCTGACCCGTTCCGGATTTTCCCGGCTGCCGCAGCTGATAAAGATCAATTGCGGTTTGGGTTTATCTTTCAACTCTTCCGGGGTATAAAGGCCGCCGCTGAGCAGCGCGTATTGGGAGAAGATCTCCGGTTTATTCAAAGTTATCAGGTGTGTTTCCATGCCACCCATCGAAAGTCCCGCCATAGCCCTGTTTTCCCGGTTGGCTATGGTGCGGAAATGCGTATCGATATAAGGGATCAGCTCTTGGGTCAGGACCGTTTGAAACGTATCGATCTTAAATTCCCTCATATGACCGAATCTCAGTGTGTTCGTCATCCCATAGGTCATGACAATGATGAACGGTTTAGTCTTTCCTTCGGCGATAAGGTTATCCATGATGAGGTTAGCATATCCCTGATTGCTCCATGCCGTTTCATCCTCGCCCCAGCCATGCTGCAGGTATAGGACCGGATACCGCTTGTTTGCATCTTTGTTATAACCCGGAGGCGTATAGACAAATGCCCGGCGTGCCGTATTTGTTGTTTTAGAGGGGAACAGTACCTGTACCACGTCTCCATGCGGCACGTCTTTCAACGCATAAAAATCCTGGTCGTGTGCGGGTATTTCGATGCCGCTTTCCCAGCGTGTCGAGCCATAGAAGTTGAGCGTACCGGGGTCGTTGAATATACCGCCGTCGATACTGACATGATAGTAGTGAAAGCCTTCATCCATCGGTCCTTCGGTAGTGCCGTCAAAAAATCCGTCGGTTCCTTTTTTAAGCAGCGTGCCGCCCCTGCCTCCTAACCCCAAACTTACTTTGACGCTGTCCGCCCCCGGCGCATGTATCCGGAACCGGGCATAGCCCTGTGAGTTTACCTGCGGGTATTCCTGGCCGGGCTGGTTTAGAACGGAGGGTTTGAAATCTTCTTTGATATCCTGGGCCATGCAGCTATGGCTTGCCACGATGAGCATCGAAAAGAAAAAGATTTGATTCAGCTTCATTGGATGTAGTTTTTAATTTATTCTTATTGATTGTTATTGTCAGGGGTGGGTCCCATTGGCGTCAGCCTCGCGGCAAAGCCTCCCCGTCGCAGCATCTTCACTTCTATTTCACTGGCACTGTCGACCACCTGGTAGCTAGTCGCCAGCGCCTTATCGTGCTCGCCGTCCGCGATGAGGGTTAGTTTATATTTTATGCCGGCGGGCAGGAAACTGAAGCCGAGCTTTTCGGTTTTTTCGCGTAGTGTTCCGTTGATGGCGCCCAGCCACCAGCCTTGTCCTTTCCTGCGCGCCATCACGACCTCGCGGCCCGGATATCCTGCGAGCAGCTTCGTATCGTCCCAGGCGTTGGGTACGGTCATCAGGAATTGTCTGGCGGCGGCAGGTAAGTCATCGTACCCTTGGGGCCGGTCGGCAAAATGTTGCAGCCCGGATTCGAATACCACGCTGAGGGCCAGCTCATGGCCGTAAGAAGTGACGTGCGGGAACTGTGAGTTGGTGAAGGTCACGGGGGTATAGTCCATGGGGCCCACGACGTTACGGGTAAACGGCAGGGTGCAGTTGTGTTCCGGTGCGGTGAGGGTGAAGTCGGGTCCGTTGTTATACCATTCCGCGCCGCGTACCGCCTCGCAGGTCATGAGGTTGGGCCAGGTGCGCGACCATCCCCTGGGCACCAGGCAACCGTGGAAATAGACCATCAGGTGTGCCGCTGCCGCATCTTGCAGGATATCGAGATAATAACGGATCATGTCCTGTTTCTCACTCTCGAAGAAATCGATCTTTACGCCGGCAAAACCCAGCTGTTTTAGTTTACTGAATTCCACCATTCGGTTCTCGTGCGTCAGCATCCGGTCGCGGGGTGTGGCCATCACGTAGGTATGCGGTCCGCCCGAGTTGTACCAGATCAGCGGGCGTACGCCTTTTGACAGCGCGTATTTCGCCGCATCTTCCAGGCTACCGCCATTGCCCATGGCGTCCCATTCCCAGTCGAACAGCGTATAGGGCCAGTTCATGCGTGCGGCGAGGTCGGTGAAGGCGCACACGACCTGGTAGTCCTTTGTGCCATGGTTATGCGACCAGTAGTTCCAGGAGGCGACGCCGGGTTTTATCCAGTCCGTGTTAGGAAGCACCGAAGGCGGTGAGACATCTTCGACCAGTGTAGACCCGACGATATCGGCGAGTTTTCCCGCGATGATCACGCGCCAGGGTGATTGCCACGGGAGCAGGATCGAGGGCGTCGATGCACCCAGGCCCCGGCCATCCTTTTGGTCGGGGAAGGCGAGCTTGTAAGTCGAAGCGTCCGCGATATTGCTCAGTTTGGTGCCGCAATAGGTGCTGTCAAGGGCAGCTTCGTGGATAAGGAACCATTTATCCGTGCCGGGAATATTGAAGAGTGCGGGATAGCACCAGTCCTGGCGCACGCTATCGCTGGTCATGGCGTGGTACAATCCTTCGTTGGCCGTGTTCCATTTTTCCAGCCAGCGGGCGGTGGTCGGTGCGATATTATAGGCGGTTAGCTCGTCTTTTATCACGAGCGAGTCGTCCTTCGACGGCGAGCCACTGCCCCCCGACGAGCCGCGTCCTGCCGGCGAGCCGCCGGCAGCCGGAAAACGATAGCGGAAGGCGAGCCCGTCGTCGTAAGCACGGATGATGAGTTCGAGCTTCGAGCGCTGCGTGTTCTCGAACAGCACGGTGATCTCATAGGCTTTGTTGGTGCAATGGGAGCGTTTGCCATGGACGGTAGTATAATTTTCGTCGATGGGCGCCTGTTTCGACGCTTTGATAAATTTCAGGTCTCGCGAAAAATCCTGGTCGCTGCGTAGGAGCCCGAGCGAGATATGCGGGATCATGTCTTTGAGGTCGAGGTACCACTCGCCCTGGTCGCCCCCTTGGGTGCAATACAGTCCTGCAGTGATGCGTCCGTCGGGCGAGGTGATGGTTATACGCTGTGCCGTTGCTTTGCGGGTAGCGAGGATGAGAAGAAATAGGACTATTGCGGATCTCATAGGATCGTGAGCTTTATAGATTTAAGATCTTTATCGGCCGAGCTGCTGCCATACAGGATTTCGTATTCGCCGGGGCGGGTGGTCATCTTCATGGTGTCCCGGTCGAAGAACTGGAAGGTATCGGCATCCAGCTTCAGGGTTACGTCGGTGTGCTGGCCTGGTTCGAGCGTCACCCGGCGGAAGTTCCGCAAGGTTTTCAGGGGGCCGTCGCTGTCGTTTATTTTTCGCACATAGACCTGCAGGATCTCGGTTCCTTTGCGCCGGCCGGTGTTGGCGACGGGTACCGTGAGTTCGGTGTTGCCGTCGTGCTGCATTTGGGCGCTCGATAGTTGTGCGTCGCCGATGGAGAACGTGGTGTAGCTGAGGCCAAAGCCGAAAGGGAAGAGCGGGTCGGACATAAAACGATAGGTGCGTCCTTTCATGGAATAGTCTTCAAAGCCCGGTACCTGGCCGATGTTCTTATAGAAGGTTATGGGCAGCTTTCCGGAAGGGTTGTAGTCACCCCAGAGAACGTCCGCTACGGCTTCGCCGCCGTTCTCCCCGCTGTACCAGGCCTGGAGGATCGCATCGCAGGTTCCCGTTTCGGGTACGAGCCCGATGGCGGAGCCGGAGCAATCGACAAAGATGATCTTTTTGCCGGCCTGTTTGAGCGCCTTGAGACAGTTACGTTGAATGGCGGGCAGTTCGATATCGGTGCGGTCGCCGCCTTTGAAACCGG
>JAICXX010000223.1 GCA_025934485.1 Chitinophagaceae bacterium | reverse complement strand
GGCGATGGAGCGGGCCACAGGCCTATGCCGATACGAAGTTCCACGATATCCTGCTAGCGTTTGCCGTAGCCCGGCACTGGCCCGGTGTATGGAGCAATGTGGTCACTCCCGGTTGGGTAGCCACGAAGATGGGCGGGCCGCATGCACCGGACGACCTGGCACAGGGGCCGGAAACACAGGTTTGGCTGGCATCGGCCGACGAGGCGGCAGTGCATGTATCCGGGAAGTTCTTCTATCATCGGAAGCCTCAGCGGTATCTAAAGGCAGCGGATGACACGAAATTGCAAGATGGATTTATACGCTTTTGTGAGGAGTTCACAGGCATAAGCGCTATACTGCAAAAGCAAGCGTGATCACGGGGCCGCAGTGATCTTCGCCGGAAGAGATATTCAGCACCCCGGCATGGCTCTCGACGATCGCCCGGCAATTCTCCCAGCCGAGACCCGTATCCGGCGAGCCGCGATCGCCGGCCATATCCGAAGTCGCGTCGGCGCCTCGCGCGTCATCCTTGAGCTCCAGCGTCACCATTCCCCGTTTTTGCTCCAGGGTGACCCAAAGACTTCTGTCTCCCGATGTCCGCTCCAGGGCCTCGATGCTGTTCTTGAGCATATGCAGGATCACCTGCATTAATTTGGTCTGATCGCCCTTGATCGCGGGCAACTGCGCACCTAATCGTCGATGTACGGTGATCCCTCGTTTGGTAACGGCGCCCTGCTGCATGGCCAGACAATCGCCCACCAGTGCACAGAGATCCACCGGTCGCCGCTCCTGCGTTTCCCGGCCATTGATATAATGACGCTGAATATGCAAGATCTGTTCGATCCTTGCGATGATCTCCGATTGTTCGACCACGGACCGGCCGAGGTCTGCTTCATTACTCTTTTGTCTTTGGCTCACACCCTCCAAAAGAGTGGTGATAGCCCCCGCCTTTGCCTCGCCCAGCGCGGTTCCCAACGAAGCTTGTTCCGTCCGGAAGAGTTCCGACAATTTTTGCAGGTTGTCCGTCTGGCTGTTCTCCTGAAAACGCCGCACGCGGTTGAGATACGACCCAAAGCCCACCATTGCATTGCCGATATCGTGCAACACATCAGCCGCCATCTCGAATTTCCCCTGGGCAACCGCCCGCTCCAATGCCTCCGCCTGCTCATGCGCCTCCCGCTGGCGGGCCTCTTCCGCTCTGAGGGCGTCTTGTTTCCGGACGTCTTCCGCACGCAACGCCTCCTGCTCGATCCGGCCCATTTCCATCGCCTGGCGGATCTGTATCGCGCTGTATTTGGAGAGCTGGTAGCTCCACAAGCCGCAGGTAAAGAAAATGATCGCGGAAAGCCCGATATGGATGATGAATGTCCGCAGCTCGAAATATTCCAGCTGAGTGAAATAGATCTTGGTAAACCCGGCATTCTGCAGCCAGGAGAAGGCCGCGTGATGCACAAGGACGACCAGCAGGATCGGTATTTGTAGTTTCCAGTTCTGGTACGTGATCAGGATGGCGCTCCCGATAAAAGCAAAGAAATGCATCTCGAACAACCCATGCATCTGGAAGATGTATTGCGCCATGAAAATGCCCAGCACGGCGCTTAAAATGTACTGATACAGGTCGGACTCGGGGACGATCAGCCGGGTGCCATAATAGGCGAGCAGGCTTAGTCCCCCTATCCCGAAGGCCACCCCCCACGTCCCATAAAAGGGCGCAAGGCCGACGCCCAGCAGGAAAAGCCCCGGCAGAAAATAATTCATCAGTCTATCCGAACGCCGCTTAACTTCCAGCCGGAAGGAAGCGGTATCGTTGCTCACCCGATCCATATGTCAAGATGTGTTGTTGGCATGTACACGAACGGGAACAAAAAGCAGCTAGTCTGAGGACATACTCGTCACCTTGAAATATAAAGGGAATCCATTACATAATCCATCGCCTTTTACTTAGCGAGGTCCGAATCTTTCTGATTCCTGCTGAACGTCGCCGGGTCCATATCCAGCCAGGAAGCAAGGACATTGCGCGGAATGCGGTAAAAGAAATCGGCCAGCCTCTCCCGTACGATCCGGATGCGTTCGTCCGCCTTGTGCCTCCGGATAAAACGCGGATGGTTCTCGAACTCGACGAGATAGTTCTGAAGCTGTAGACGGGCAATTTCCGAGAAACAATGATGAGCCGTGCAAAGGTTCTCATACTCGTCCCGCGTAATATAAAAAAGGACGCCATCTTCCATCCCGGCCATGCAATCCTTACTTGGCATACGATGGTAAAAACTGCTGATCGAGCACACGAACTGGCCAACGGAAAAGACCCAGCTCGTCACTTCGTCTTCGCCCACATAATAAAAGCAATACATCGCGCCTTGCTTGATGAAATAGAGCCTGTCGTTTACCTCGCCGATCTTCAGGATGACCTCGTCCCTGCTGACCTCCTGCCTTTTGATCGCGGCGTAAAGATCGGCCTCGCATGCAACCGTCAATGTGCGGATGGTGCCAAGGAATCCGATGATCTCTTTTTTCTCCTCCTCGAAGAGGCGTCGTTTTTCGTCATCCGGGAATTGTCGGTTCTGATTCATGGTAACAGATAAGGGGATGGTTAATGACCATCAATTTACGCCTTACCGTTAGAATCAAACACGTCGGGTAGTGATTTTCACCGGCTCTTTCCCGTTACACTTAGAAGCGCCTAATTGGAATCAATTAGAAGGCTTTGGGCCCAGGCCAATTTTTCCCGAAAGCTCGCTAGCCTGTACAGAAAGAGAGAATACCCAGTCTCCTTTTTTTCTTCCTTGTCGAAACATTGGAACCGAAACTCATAGCAGTCGTCGAGGACCTGGTCCCAGCGGATGAATCGCCGGAGCTCGTAACAGTTGCCGAGGATCAGGCAAAGCTCCATCTCCAGCGCAGGGACGATGTCTTCGTCACGGGTAAGGACATATAGCTGGTCAAGAGGGCCGGGGTCCCACCCCGCCTCTTTTTCCGCACTGAAGATATAAGTGTCGCCGGGGGTAATGATGCCCTTGATGTGGATGTTTTGTAAGATTGGGTGCATAATAGCTGCGTTAATAAGGTTTACGTATGGTTTTTTGATAAAGCTATCCCGAACTGAGCGAAATCCCGGTGACAAATGTCA
This sequence comes from Chitinophagaceae bacterium, assembly GCA_025934485.1. Classification (GTDB taxonomy): domain Bacteria; phylum Bacteroidota; class Bacteroidia; order Chitinophagales; family Chitinophagaceae; genus Puia. The sequence goes on along the minus strand of JAICXX010000223.1, from coordinate 6,090 downwards.
AGCGCTTCGTCTATTCTATAAAGAGGTGAGCCAATTCGGGTGAATTCTTGATCCGAAGGATCTCCGCTTTCACAAGCGCCTCTATTTCCGCGCGGATACGCCGAAAGTTTTTTGCCAGCTCCTCGGGAGAGATTTCCCGCGTGATCGGCAGGGGTTGATAGGCAGCTGCCTCCTGCGCTAGCGCCGCAGGATCGTTAACTAGGCGGCAACAAAAGGTCTTCAGATCGATAGGCTGCTCGGGCGTATCGGCGACCATGCCGACAAATTCGCCGGCGGAAAGGGAGGCGATGCGGCTCACGGGGACCGCATATTCGAGCTGCGTCCCCTGGGTAATATGAAGATCGTCCGAAGTCGTTGTGAGGCTTTCCCGGTCCTGCATCGTCTTGCCAAAACGGTCCGACAACAGCTTTGCGGCGTCGCCGCTGGTCTGACCGGCGATGACATTCGCACAGGTATGGAAGATCACTTCGGCGAAATCCTTGCCATAGGCTACGCTGAGCTGACTCGGATGTTGCGTACAAAGCATTATCGCCATCCGGTTGCTTCGCCCGGTGCCCAGGGATTGGACGATCGTATGAACTTTGACGGTGCTGAACTCGTCGAAGATCTCGGCCAACGGGTACTGATCCTTTTTATTGGCGAGACGATTGATAGTATTGATATACGCCGCGATCATCGGGCCATAGGTTTCGGTTTTCTGCGGATTGCTGCCGATAGTAAGCAGTTTGAGCGATTCGGGGTTATTGAGGTCCAGGGTAAAGTCATCGCCTGACATTAAATAGTATACATTGGGCGCGGAAAGCCTGGCCAACTGTATCGCGGCGGAAGCGATCTGGCCTTCCAGCATCTCACCTGCGCGCCCCAGGGCGTTCACAAACGGGGTCATAAGCGCCTGCAGCTCCGGTTCAGCCCGAAGAACGGTGAACAGTTTTGAATAAGGCACTTGGGCCAGTTCGATCACATGCGGCCAGGAACAGAAACTGCCGTTTTTATACAACCGAAGAAACCAAATGAGCGCCTGCACAAAGTTGATGGCGCTGTCGAGGAAGAAGCCATCGTGTTTCGTCCCTCCTTCGGTGCTCATCCCGAGGATCACCGCGCGGGCCGCTTCACCGGCGTCCTGCAGGTCGTTGAGCGTCGATGGATGCAGCGGATTGCAGCGGTGCGAATGTTCGAGATCACCAAAATGAAGGTTATAGTATTTCGCTCCCGCCGGATAGCTGGAGCGATTTTGCACAAAATGATTGTAGACGACCCTCGAAAGATCGTCGTATTTGAAATCATACACCAGGAGCGCAAACCCTTTTTGGATGAATTGCTTGATCATCGGCTCGACGACGAACCAGGTCTTACCGGAGCCGGGTGACCCCAGGACAAGCGTTCCCCGGAATGGATTGACTATATTGATCCAGCTGCTTCTCAGCCGATCCTCCCAACAATATTGAGCAGGTAAGTTAAGGGAGTTTGGATTTTCCAGCAACCGTTCTTCCTGCGGGAAAGATTCGTGGAGTCGGTTGAAGGTATCTTTTTCGATCCTTCGCCAGACAATACGCGACAGATAGGTGCCGGCATAAAGGACCAACAGGTAGCCCGCGGTGGTAAAGAAAAAGTATACTCCCGGGTAGCCGCTGAACAAGCTGGTTACAGTATATAGCCCCACCCCCGCCACTGCATAATATAGCCCTCTGGCCGGCGTGTACCCTGGATCCTTTTTGCCCCGGGCGCCGACAAGCGAGACCAGCAAAAGCCCAAGGGCGATAGCCTTCGTCTTTAGCGGGCTATCGAGTAGCGGTAGGTTGACCACCGCCTCCAATAGGCGGTCGATGATGGGGCTCTGGTGCTGCCAGACCTGGCATCCCGGACAGATGGCAACATAATAATGCAGCATCAGGAAAATAATACTGGCAAAACGCAGCCCCTCGAGCATCCGATGGAGATAGCGTTGGTCTTCGCCGTTTTCGCGGGCCATAGGATGGATTTAGAGATGAAGCCCTCGCCGCAGACTTTGAGTCTTTTGTTGACTTTGTTCTAGTCTTTCTCCGGTCCTAACGAACGGGTCGAAGCCAAGTCTTTCCCGCATAGCCGCTGCGGTATAGCTGCTGCCAAGATCACTGGCTGACAACACCCTCTTCGACGACAGGTCCACAAAATGCAGATCGGCCAACTCTCCTTTAGCCCCGAACGCCGGAACCGCGGCGAGCCGGTTCAGCCGGAGCTGGTCGAGGAAGTTCTCAGTCGTCGCAGGTTTGTTCTTGAATATATCCTCGAGCGTATAGCGGACATTACTCACCTCATCAGCGGAAAGGCTCCCGTTAGCCGCAAACCGCGGCTCGAGGTTTTTCAAGGTAGGCTTGAAGGGCAGCTTACTGGCTTTCATCGGTTTGTTACGCGGCTTTCCCTGCTCATCGAGGATCTGGTAGATAAGACCGCCGTGCTCGTGCAAACGGGTTCCGGGAGCGCCGCCCTTGACGGTGAGATTGTAAAGCCTAAGAGCGGCGTTCAGTTCCGGTACACTCCGGTAGTGATAATTCTCGAGCACATATTGCAGCGTATCCGACACCGCCTGCCAGGTGGCCGTCTTGCCATATTGGATCTTTTCCTGCGGGTTATGACGGGGCTGACCTTCGGGGCTTTCGAGGGCAAGGTTATATTTCTTTTCCAGCCGCCTGGCGGTAGGCTGAACGTGCCGGACACCGATAAAACTCTCGGGAATGCGGTCCCCATCCGATTTGATCTTGGTGCTGATGATGTGCATGTGCTGGTGATGGGTGTCGTCGTGCCGGTAAACGAGATAGGGCTGGCCACTAAAACCGATGCCATCCATAAGATCGCGGGCGATGTCGATGAGGTCGTTATTCGGCAGCCGTTCGCCCGGAGCAAACTCGACAACGAGGGTAGCGCCGGGCCGGATGGTCTGTGGGTTCAGCTCGATGAGACCGGCGAAACGATCCTTCTTTTCTTTCCGCGTCAGGTCGCTGGCGTCCTGCAGGAAATTTCCTGCATACAGGCATTCCGCCTCCCGATTGGTGACCTTTTCCTCATTATAATTGACCAGATAATTCATCCCCTGGTTCATATTTAATTTGGCTCTCATGCGCATAAATTTTTAAGAGTGTCGATTTTATTTCCTGTAATGCTGCAAGAACGGCCGGAGCCTGGGAAAGCAGGGACTCGATGGCGCCGGTAATCTCCATGTCCGGCGACCGGTCACGCAATTCCATAACCGCCCTCGCCCAGTTTCGGTCGATCGCATCGAGGCTGACCCTAAGCGCACCGGCGATATCCAGGAAGTCGTCCAGCGAGCGGTTGCGGTAGTGGAGCTTGACAGGCTTGCCGAAAAGGAGGGCCCGGTGATAATCGGAAATGAGCCGAAAAGTGGTTTTTTGGAAACGGGCCTGGAAGGCTTCGTATTCTGCTGCCGTGAGCAAGACCTTGAGCAGGCGGTCCCGGTAGACTTTTTTCTTCTTCATCCTTATTAAAAGTAGCAGGTGATGCTGTGGGAGCCGGGATATATATGTTACAAACGGGGATCGATAATGTTTTATCGACTTGATAATTGTCAGCAACGTTTTCACAAAACTTTTTGAAATTGCCTATCATGCGGACGGATCATTTGGAAATTTTACGGGTAGCCATCGGGGAGACACTGACGGCACAAAGCAGCGAAGGGGATGCATTAGGTTGTTATAAGCACTGCGTCCGGCTGTCGGAGGAGTCCATCTCCCGGATACGCGAGGAGTTGGCCGGTGATCCGTTTGCCGATAAGTCCGACGAGATCCTGTTCTACAAAGAGAACGCCCCATGGATCTGGGGCTATTACCTTTATTATAGCAGATTGGTAGAGATCGAGGTCTGGCGGAAGGTCCGATCTCCGGAACGGTTCAGAAAGCTCCTGCGGCAGGAGTTACGGCGGGCCGAGCTATATCCGGAGAAACACGACGTTTGCGAATATTATTATATCGGCCTCACGGATTCGGATGAACGGCATTTTTTACGCCGCAAAGCCCGCGCATCCGGGCGTGACAAAATGAGCATGTTCCTGGATCCCGACATCCCTGCCGGAACTTACAAGCTGGCCTGGATGCGGGCATACGAGCTATTGCGGGCCTGGCTGGGCGATGAATTGGATATGCTTGACTATCGATCCTTGGGTTTGGATCAACGCCGGAAGCTCGAATGTGCCCTCGCGCCGATGGAAGCAATAGAACTGTTCAAAGGTCTATACGAAGCCAAGGTCTTCAAGAATTCAACATTCAAATGGGTAATGTTCTGGGTTGCAGAGAATATGGGTATACATCTGACGAACTACAATTCGCTTTTGCAAGACCTGCAAAGACGGAAAACGAATCGCACTGTATTTCTGGACAAAGTAAAAGCCGCCGTCGAAAACTATATGGGAAAGAAATTCTGACGCTTCTATATATAGTCTATACAGCCTGCATCTTGTTAACTAAAGAGCGCGTCCATCGTCAGACTATTCTGCACCAGTGTGAGCGAATATTCGTTTTGCTGGATGCCAAACGTTGTGATAAATGTAAGGTAGATCGCATTCCTCGTGCCGGTGTGCTCCTTGAACACGGCAATTTTATTTCGCAACTCGTCAAAATACCGCTTGGTGATGACAAAGTCGTTGATAGAAAACTTCATTTCACAAAGATTGATCACCTGGTCACGCCGGACGATCAACAAATCGATCTGGGCGCCCTTCCCGTTTACACCCCCCGTCCAGGACGCGGCCGTCGTCCCGATACCCGCAATTCCAAGCGCCTGTTTGATCGACCCAAGATGTGCCAGACATACCTGCTCAAATGCATAACCGCTCCAGGCCCTCAACGCCGGACTGTCCAGGCCAGTCATCCAACTATTCGTATCCAGCAGAGCACCTTTTCGAATACATTTCAGATAAAACAACGAATAAAGATCGGTAAGCTGATACAAAGCATCCCGTTCCTTTTTGCCAAAGGGCGGATATTTTCGGATAAAACCACTTTCTTCTAATTCCTTAAGGATCCTGGTCGTACTACCGGCATCGGCCAATTTCGCTTTATCGATCAATTCAGACCTCGTCAACCCCCTTGCTTTCGTGCTTAATGCCCCGATCACCGCTTCGTGTCTCTCCACCTTTTTGAACAATGAGGTATATAGATCCTCGAATTCCGTTCTCAGCATTCCTCCTGGTTCAAAACAAAGTCTGCTGATGTTTTGCGCCGCACTCTGTGTCCGGTCCACAAGGTCGAGATAGAAGGGAATCCCCCCCATAACCATATAAAGTTGTATGAGCTGGTACCGGTTGAAGACAGCACGTCTGCTGGTAAAAAATTCCTCACACTCCTTCAACGTAAAAGGTTCCAGCTTTATCCGTCTCGTCACCCGGTTATACAACCCACCCCGGTCATGGATCAGTTTAGTGATCATCCAGGATGCAGCCGAGCCGCAAACGACTAACAACACGTCTTGCCGTGCACTCGCGAAAGAGTTCCAAAAATACTCCAGGGCAGAGAGGAAACCTGATTTCGCATTGTCGAGCCAGGGTAGCTCATCAATAAAGATTACTTTCTTCTGATGTCCTTTTAGCCCTTCCACCAGGCGCCGAAGTTGCCCAAACGCCAAAAACCAGTTGGTCGGCGCCACACCCGAAAACTTTTTGTCATAGCGAAGCATCGCTTCATGGAAATTGGCTAGTTGCTGCTTGGTGGAAGTATGAGCAACGCCGGTGAGGTAAAAAGCAAATTGGTTCCCGAATGCCTCGCGAACGAGAAAAGTCTTTCCGACACGGCGTCTTCCATAAACCGCCACAAATTCGGCGCCCGCCGACTCCTTCGCCAGACGCAAGGTCCCCAGCTCCTTTACTCTGCCGATGATCATCCTACATTTTTGGCTGTAAAGGTATCAAAAATCATACTTACAGCCAAATATCACGAAAATGCCGGGGGATATAGTACCACGAGAAAATTATATTTGGCGTTAATTCAATATTTTCCCTACTTACCGCCAAATAAGCCTTCCCTCCAAAAAAACCTATTCCGCTTGCTTAATAATCTTATTCCCCAACGACTTCCGATACCGCCTGATAAACTCCGAAGGCGTCAT
>JAICXX010000135.1 GCA_025934485.1 Chitinophagaceae bacterium | reverse complement strand
TGTATCGCTCAGTTTTTCGCTAAGCAGATCGACTGCGGTGTTGCTGGGCGCAACGACGAGCACCGGCCCCTCATCGCGTTGCGTGAGCGCACGGATAGCGGCCACCAGCGTCGTGGTCTTGCCGGTGCCGGGCGGGCCGTGTACGATGGCCAGATCAGCCGCGGAAAGGATCTTGCGGACGGCGGCTTGCTGGGATGGGTTGAGGGGAGCCGCGACCGAGCCTGTTGTGGTCGAGGCCGGGGAGCCGGAATGGTCCGTCCCCGATGCTTCCGGATGGCTCGGGTCGCCGTTCGCATCCTCTGCGAATGCCGGCGGGGTGGGGCCGGTGAGGATGCGGATCAACCGTCCTTCCTCGCGTTTTTCTGCCAGCGATGTGGCCTGCCGCAGCGCGCTGAACATCTCGGTATAGCTGTTGTCATCAAAAAGCAGGTCGATGCCCAACTTGCCGTCGCGGGCCCAGTCCGGCAGCTCATCGGTGCGCAGCGTAATTTTCAGGCGGTTGCCGCCCTGGAAAGAGATGGTTCCTTCGACGCGATCGTTCGCGGGGTCATGGTTGGAGAAAAGCGCCGCCGGCGCACCAAAGCGGAGCTGATGGGCGAGATCCTGGTGGGTCGTCCTTTCCACTTCCACACTCAGATAGTCTCCACGGGTCAGCTCGGTGTCGCGGATCGCCACGGGATACCAGGCCACACCGGCTTCACGGCGTACGGTGATGGAAGCCGACTCCGCCTGTTCCTGGTAAAGCCGCCGGTCTTCCGCTTGCTCGATCTTCAACAGTCGGGTAAGCTCATTGAAATAATCCATCCGGCAAATATACGCCGCAAATTTGGCGGGCCCGCGCGGATGCGGCGCTACTGGCCTTCCCGGCAAAAAGTTTGGTTGTGCCGCGCGGATGGGCTAATTTGCAATACCGCACGCTCTGGGCCGCCCGGTTCGATGCGCTCGAAAATTATCTCAACGGGATGCAGCAAAAAAATAAAAAAAAGGGTAAATTGAAGTGATGCTGCCCCTTACCCGGCCGAAGGATCAACTCTGTTTGCGGAAGAAGATATCGCCGCTGATCGTTTCGAGATCGATGGGTTTGCCCCCATCATTGAGCTCCGCCCTCACCATTCCTCCACCGACCTGCTTGATGCGGCGGCTGGCCGGCAGCTCGATATTCGAATACATGGTACCCGTGATCGTATGCATTTTCACATCGGCCTTCCGGTCCGGCGAGATGGCCAGATCGATGAACCCGCTGATGCTTTTGGCGCGGATCTCGGCGGTATTGCCTACGATGGTGATATTGCCGTTGATCGTCTCCACCGAGAAATCCACGTTCTCGGGGACATACACCACATGGATGATATGGGTATGGTAGTTACAGCAGCAATTGCAATCGTTGCCCGAGTCTTTGCCCGAACGCCGCCGGCGAATATTGTCGGTCTCCAGTTTGGCCGAGACATTGACCATCTGGCCCGCTTCTTCAAAGACCATCTTGTAATCGTCGTTGTCCTGGTTGTCGTTGACATCGATGGAGCTATGGATATAGACCTCGTCCTTTTTCCAGGTCATGATGCGGATGGAGTCCGAGATCTGGAAATTCATCGCTACGAAATCCTTTGGCGAGAAGGGGATGTGCTTGTCGATGATCTTTTGAGCCCGGGTAGTAGAGAACCCGATGCACAACAGTGCAAAGAAGAGATAATTTTTCATGATGAGTAAATTATTGTTCAAAGGAATCATGCACTCGGGAACGCCTCGTGCCATATTGCTGGTTTGAAAAGTTGATTGGAGCTTATCCCTTACGGAGATAGATATTGGCGCTTACGGTAGTCAGCTTGACGTCGACACCACCGCCATTCACCTGGGAACGAAGATTGCCGCCGCCGACCCGCTGCATTTCGCCTTTGGAGCTCTGCAGATCGAAATCGGAGAACATACTGCCCGAGATAGTCCCCATTTCCAGGTTAAACCCGGCTTTGGCGGGAAGGGTCACGTCGATCGGGCCGCTCACAGAGGCAAGTGAGATAGACTTGTCCTTGCTGATGTCGGTGAAGACCACGTTCACGCCGCCGCTGATGGTGGAGACCACGAGTGGGCCGGTGACATTCTTGAGGTCAAGGCTATGGCAGCCCTGGAAATCGATCTCGTTCTTCACATTCGAGATAGTGGTCTCGCCGCCCCCGGCGCAGTCGCGGGTGATCTCTACTGCGAGATTCTCGGGAACACGGACCCGATAGTTCGATCTTTTGGTGATCGGCAGCAGACACCGCAGGGTGATGTGGTTGCCATTCTTTTCCATGTAGATGCCGACTCCCGTGTTGTCGGTACCTGCGGCGTAGATGGGCTTCAGGCCCTTGGCCTGGTCGGGTGTTTCGAACCGGCCGCTGCTGGGCGTGATGACGATCTCATTACCGGCATAACCTTCGATGGCCAGCTCGCCACCGAAATCGTCGAGGGCCACCTTACCATCTTTGGTGTTCTCTACGGAAACTTTGAACTCTTGCGCCCGGGACACGCCCGCGAAAAAAAGCGCCATGCAAAAGGGGAGGATATACTTCATTTTCATATTTTTTTAAAGATTTGACAAAAGACCCGACAATGATTCCCCGGGCCACACCGGTGTGGCCTTTCCGGGATATGCTTTGTTATTGATTACATGGTCCTGAGACTACGCTGAGCAGCATCTTTTACTTCCGGCAATGTTTTTTTGTTTGTCATGATCTCTTTGATAGGAGCGATCGCCTTGGTCTCTCTTTTTTCTCCCAGCAGATTGATCAGCACTACCTGGACGATGGGATCGGTCTGTAATTTCAGCGAGGTCACCAGCGAATCGCGGACCGCCTGGCGGTCGGCAAACCGGGAAAGCGAATATAGGGAAGCCAGCCGCACGTTGACGCTTTTATCATGGTCGAGCGTGTTGAGCAGCGCATTGATGACCTGCTGGTCAGGGCTCGACATCTGTTCGACATAGCTCACGGCCTTGATGCGCTGACTGGCGGATTCGTCGTTGATGAGATTGAACATCACCTCTTCTTTCATTTCCTTGAGCTCTTTTCGCATGGCGGCGATCTCCTCGGTGGTCGTCGATTCGGAAGGTTTTGTCCGGATGAGCATCCCGATCCCGATCCCGCCTGCCAGAAGGATCACGGCGGCGGCTATACGCCACAAGGGCGACGAGAAACGCACGATCCTGGCCGGCTGAGGGGTTTCACCGGTGGCCACGGGGAACTCCTCGATGATCGTAGTCGTCGCCTGCATATTCAGTTCGCTCTGGAGCATGATGCTGAAGTTTTCCCGCAAGGCAGGCGGGGGCATTTCCAGCGCACTGTCACTCATCGCGGTCAGCAGTTCCCGTAGCTCTTCCACTTCCCGGCTACACGACGGGCAGGAGGCGAGGTGCTGCCGCATGTCTCCCGCGGTAGCCGCATCCAGCCTGTGGTCCAGGTAATCGATCAATTTCGCTTGTATGTCCTTGCAGTTCATGGTCACCGCTTAAATTTGTTTGAAATAAAGGGTCCGGAGCTGTTTGAGGGCCCGGAACACCTGCACCTTCACCGCCGCCACGGAACTGTCCCTGATCCGGGCGATCTCTTCATATTTCAGACCCTGGTAGCGGCTGAGCACCAGCACCTCGCGCTGGTCGGCATCCAGCCGTTCCATCGCCTCGTCCAGCCGCTGGAACTGATCCTGGGTATAACCGCTGGTCTGTTCGGCCAGTCCTTCTTCCACGGCTTCCGGATCGGTGAGCCGGCCCGGTTCCCTGGCCGTCTGTTTGCAATAGTCCACATGGACATTGCGCGCCATCCGATAGATCCAGGACCGGAAGGTCCCCTGCGCGGGCTGAAAGCTCTGCCGGTACCGGATGACCCTATAGAACAGGTTCTGGGTCAGATCCTGGCTTGCCGCCCGGTCGCCTGTAAGCCGGAGAAAGAAATTATATAAATTCACCTGATAGCGGTCGAATAAGGCCGTCAGCTCGCTCAGATGGCCATCCTTGACCAGCAGCATGATCTTTTCATCAGATAGTTCGGGCACCAGGTGATTGTTGTTGTTTCTATTAGGATTACTACAAAAGGTAAGAAAGGTTACAAGACCCGGCGAACTTTTTTATTCTTTAGGGGAAGGCTTTGAGGAGATGGTAGAGCAGGATATTCGGATGCTGCTCGTGTCCGCGGTCCATTCCCAGCCGGACGACCACGAGATCCTTGGAGGGGATCACGAAGGTATTCTGGCCGTCCAGCCCCATGGCGGAGAAGCAGTCGGCCGGAACATCCGGCATAAAGCGCCAGCCGGGTGAATCGGGGCGGCCGGTGGCGTTGACCCACCATAAGGCGCCATATTCGCCTTCGCGGGATTCCATGTTGTGTATCCCCGAGGCCGTGCCGGACCAGCGCACCCAGCCCTCGGGCAGCAGCCGTTCGCCGTTCCAGACGCCGTCCCGAAGATAAAGCAGACCAAAACGCGCCCAGTCGCGTGCCGTGGCATAGCAATAGGAACAGCCGACGAAGGTGCCCCCGGCATCCGGTTCCAGGGTAGTATGCCACATCCCGATCTTATCGAACAGCTGTTCATAGGGAAAGCGATAATAGACGCTGTCACCCAGCTTGTCCCGGATGAGCTTCGAAAGCAGGATAGCATTGCCGTCCGAATAATGAAAGACGGCTCCCGGTGGATGTTTCAGCGGCAGTCCTTCCACGAATGTGGCCATGTCCTTTTCTTTGAATAGCATGTTGGTGAGATCGCCGGGGGCGATGGGTACCCAGTGGAAACGCAGACCGCTGGTCATTTGCATCAGGTTGACATAGGTGATCTTGCGGCGGTCGTCGTTTTGCCAGGCTGCCACAGGCACAGGGGCATGGATATCGAGCCGGCCCTGCCGGACCAGGACGCCCAACAAGGCGTTGGTAATGCTTTTTGTCATCGACCAGCCCAGCAGCGGCATCTGCGCGTTGAACCCGGGGGCATAGCGTTCCGCCACGATCCGGCCTTTATACAGGACGATGAGTGCGCGGGTGCCTGTGCTATCATGATATGTCGTGTCATAAAAGGCGGCGTCGACTCCAAGCCGCAGTTTAACCGTATCGACGTCAGGGAGGATCGTATCTGCGTGAAGATCGCCCTGCGGCCAGGGTATCATGTCCTGCGACAAGCGGGGCGGGGCCGCCAGTGTTATGGGTTGTTGCCGCAGTTCGTGGGCCGTTGTGCCGGACAGCAGGGTGGCGCCCAGTCCTTGCCGGTAGACGGCGGTTCTTCGCGCCAGCCCGGCTATCGAGGCGGTGACCGAACTATCGGCGTAGTCAACGTGAAAATCGATGTGCCGGAACATAAAGCGCCAATAGTCCTGGCCTTTGAGCGTTGCCGGGTCACGGTGAGATACGAAGACGGAGGAACACGAACTCTTGGCGACCCAGCCGGTGAGGATCGGGAAGAACAGCCAGCAGTAAACGAAGATAGCCAGCCCGATGAGGGCCAGCAAAACGGGGGCGACCCGGCGGAAAAGTCTTTTCATGCGGTGGTTTTGCCGTCAATGATGCCGTCCTATGCTGTTTCCATAAGGAAACCTGTTCATTTGGCTAGGTTGTTAATTTATTACGAATGCGGCTCAGAGATTCCGGTGTCATCCCCATCATGGAGGCCAGGTATTTGAGCGGCACGCTGTAGAAAAGCTCGGGATTTTGCTCCTGCAGATACCGGTAGCGTTCTTCCGCAGACATGGACAGCAGCGCAAAGATACGCGTCTCCATGAAACGGAAACAATGGGTGATCAGCAGACGCTCCATGAGCGGCCACCGCGGGATCACCTGCGAAAGATCGAGATAGTCTTTTTTATCGATAGTATAACACTCGCACCAGGTGAGTGCCTGGATGGAGAACCGGGACGGCTCGTCGCAGATGATACCGCCGAGATCGGTAATGAAATTCCCTTTGTACGAGATCCATTGGGTGACCTCCTTTTCCCCATGTTGGCCGAAGACCCGCATGAGTCCCGCGGTATGAAAGCTCATCTTATCGCAGATACGTCCTGCCTTCAGGAAATAGTCCCCCTTCTCCAGCGTCGTGAGATGAAAAAAGGATAGTAAGGTCTGCATGTCCTCTTGTGCGACGCCCATATAAGAGCGCAGGCATTCTTGCAATTCGGTCATTGGCTGTAATTCTTAACATTTATCAAGCGGAGGAGGCAAGGGCCGTCCTAGCTTCGCCGGTGGAATTCGCACACTAAAATATTCATTCTATGGTTCTCGGTCATTATGGTTTTGGGTTGGGCGCAAAAAAATTTGCCCCGCGTCTGTCGCTAGGAACGCTTTTTCTCGCCGTACAATGGGCCGACCTTCTTTGGCCTGTACTCCTGTTGCTCAATGTAGAACATGTCGAACTCCGTCCCGGCAACCCGAAGTTCCCCCTGGAATTTACCGATTATCCCGTGACGCATAGCCTGCTGATGGGCATCGTTTGGGGCGCCGTTTTTGGCCTGGTCTACTGGCTATTTAAAAAGGACGTCAAAAGCGCCCTGGTGCTGGGCATCTGCGTCCTCAGCCATTGGGTGCTGGACCTGGTGGTCCACAGGCCGGATCTGCCCCTGTTTCCCGGCGACTCGCCCAAAGTGGGGCTGGGGCTCTGGAACTGGCCGCTGCTTACGGCGTTGGTGGAGGGGACTCTGTTCGTCATCGGGCTGCTGCTCTATCTCCGCGTGAGCAAACCCCGGAATACCACGGGCAAATGGTCCTTTTGGCTATTGATGACGCTGTTGGTCGTGAACCATGTCGCGGGGCTGTTCTCGCCGATGCCCCCTTCCGCGCATGCCATCGGGTGGGCGGCACAATACCAGTGGATCTTTGTCATCATGGGATATTGGGTGGATCGGAACAGGATTACGGTGACAGTTCAATAGAGACTGAAGTATTTGTCCCGGCGACCGCTTATTTTACACAAATTTTTGCTATGTGGAAATACGGATTCCCAGGGCTTCTGGTTGGTCTCTTTCACTGTCAACTTCTTTTGGCGCAGACCGGCCGCATTCTCTCGCCGCGGGATCAGGGCCCCGTGTCCCTGGAACAGGAACATCATCATAGGATCGTTTGGCAAAATGCCTATATCCGTATCCTGGACGGTCTGGTGGCCATCCACGACACTACGCCGATGCATATCCATGCCGCGAATTCGGTGGTAGTCTTTTTGTCGCATTCGCGTTTCGGTATCCGGACAGCAGATGGGGCGCCGGTGATCACCGGGGTAGAGCCGGGCGATCTGCGTTATGCCGGCTATGGCGACAAACCCGTGACGCATATCGTATGGGATGAGGGACCGGAAGATCTTCATTTTTACGTGGTCGAGCTGAAGCAGCGGGACTCGACAGCCGATACCTGCGGGTTCCTGGCGCAACCGGGGCTCACGCCGAAGTGGCGCAAAGGCGGGGTGACGGCCTATCGCTGGGACATTCCACCGGGCTGGCATTGTCCCCTGCCTGCCAGTGACTGCGCCTTCGTGCTGATCGATCTCTCCGCCGAAAAAGCCGGCAGCCAGAGGCCTTTTACCTTTTTCCCGCCACATCACCGGTTGTCCATCGATGGACATGCTCATGAGGACGCGCAGTATATCCTGTTGCAGCTAAAGGCGCGCTGAGGCCGGCCCCACCGGGCGCCCAACCCGATCTACTATTTGGGTTGCCAGGAAGGATCGAATTTTCTTACCTGAAACTAGAGCATATAGGTGTCCGCGCCCACCTGGCACCGGTATTGCGGTTTCCAAAACGATATCGTTCGAAACAGCAAGATGTTATCATCCCAGCGGGTGATATCATATTTCGCTTTGAACCAGGACAATTTTTGACGATCGTCATCCTCTGTCGATCGTCCTCCAGGGTGTAAAGGATAACAACCGGGAGAAAGCGAAACAATTGCCTCGATGCGTTGTGTGTTTGCTGCCCGCCCACAAATGGGTTTCCAAAATACAAAAACTTCTTTTTATACATGGTTTTCCCTATTTTCGAAACTGCTAAACTTTCCATATGCTGCGTGCCCTGGTGCTTTCGATCGCAAGCCTCCTCCTTGTATGTTCGCTGGAGGCCCAAACCAAGGTCTTCAAAGAGGTGGGCGAAGATATTTCGACACAGGTCAAACCTATCATGCAGGACAATGCCGTGGTGGGCTATCTGGCCTTTACCCGTCTGGAGAAAGCCAGCGCGGACTCCTTCAACTACCGGCTAACGATCATGGACGAGAACCTGAATGACATCGGCGCCGTCAATTTTCGCCAGGCCTGGCTCGAGCTGCAGACCGTAACCTTCGAGCAGAATGTGTTGTGCCTGGGTTATATCCAAAGCCCCCTGGAAGGGCAGACGGCGATCAGGTCTATGCGGGATTACCGGAAGGCGGAGGATAAAGCGAACGCCAGTCATATCCTGCTGCAATTCATCAGCCTGAACGGCAAGGTCATCAACACCTATTGCCGGGAGGCCAATTTGCAAATGGCGCCGCTTGGCAGATCGAATTCGTTTTCGGTAAAAGTAGGCGGCTATCTGAAATACGGGATGCTGATCCGCAATATCCCCGGTAAGGGGTTCTGCCTGTTCTATGGTGACGACAGCAGGCAGGACCTGGTGCTCTTCGACACCAAAGGCGATCTCACCAGCGAGCAATCGGCGCCCATGGCGAATCATTATCATCTGCGGACTTCGACGGAGAAGGTTTACCTGCTGATGAAAGACGACGGGCGTGCTCCGGAGGGAGGGTACAAACTCTATATCTATTCCGCCAGGGATCTCTATGCCGAGAACAATTTCGATCTGCGGGATGGGGGGGGCGACTGGTTAAAGGTCCTCACCTTCGACAACGATCCGGTGACGGGCGACCCTTTTATTGCCGGCTGTATCATCAACCCGCAACGGGAACGGCAATTCATCACCGCCGAGGATTATTCGAACCGGCCCTACCTGGGGCTGTTTACGCTCGAGCTGGGTGGCCCGGGCCGGGACATGAAGGCCAACTGCAGCTATTGGTCCAATGAGAATATGCCCGGCATCTCCGCGGATGGCCTGATCACGAGCCGGGCCTTTTATGTCAAATATGCGACGGCCTTCCGCGATTATAGCGGCAATACCCTATTCGCCGGAACGGCGGTAGCGCTTTCGGGAAATAGCAGCTACAAGCTTACGCAGGGCGTATTCGTACGGCAGGAGGAGTCCGGTACGCTTGCCCTCGACAACAGCATTCCCTGTGACGAAACAAAGGATTTTAATGCGACGGCCATCCTGTATACACTCGACAAAAAAGATTTTTACAAAGTCATCAACCCGGATACCAGGACCAATTATATGGTTATCGACGACGAGGCCAATATCTACATCTACGATGTCAACCACAGAAAGGTCGTTCGGACGATCCCGCACAAGGACGGGAGTGTGAAGATCAATGTATTTCCTGCCAAAGAAGGTCACGTGATGGTATCGGAATACAACCGAAAGGAGAAATTCACCCGTTTTTCGATCGAAGCAATTTAACGGATCATCGCTTGGCCCGGAGAACGGCGGCCCGGATTACTCCGACCGAAGACTCTTTACCGGGTTGGCGACGGCGGCTTTAATACTCTGGAAACTTACGGTCAAAAGTGCAATCAACACAGCGCCGAGTCCGGCTGCCGCGAACATCCACCAGCCGATGGTGATCCTGTAGGCGGGGGCGAAAGCTTGTAGCCACTTGTTCATCGCCCACCAGGCAATAGGCGAGGCAATAAGAATGGCCAGCAGCACCAGCTTTAAAAAGTCGGTCGACAACAAGGTGGTGATGCCCCGCACGCTGGCGCCTAATACCTTCCGAATGCCGATCTCCTTGCTGCGTTGCTCGGCCACGAAGGCACTAAGGGCGAAAAGACCCAGACAGGCGATAGTAATAGCCAGTGCCGCAAAAGCGGTAAAGATGCTGCCGGTACGCTGCACATCGGTATACATCGCCGCGAACTCCTGGTCCAAAAAAGTATAACGGATCGGCTGGTCGGGCGAGAACTTTTTCCATAATGCCGACACATCCGCAATGGTACGCTGCACGTCGCCGCCGCTGAATTTTACCGTCATCATGGTGGAACTGACACCGAACTGAAGCATCATGGGGCCAATTCCGTAGCGCAGGGACAGGAAGTTGAAATCGCGTATCACCCCTACAATTCTAAAATTATCATAGTTGTTGGTGATGACCTTGCCTACCGGGTTTTTCAGGTGCAGAGCCCGGGCCATTGTTTCGTTGATGATGGCTGTCTTGCCCGCCGTGTCATCGGTGATGTCATATGAAAAATTCCGGCCTTCGACCAGCTTGATGCCGATCGTCTCCAGATACGTATCATCCACCTGCCAGCGTTGCGCTTCAAAACCAGGGTCTGTTTTGCTTCTTCCTTCGTTCCAGAAGGTGTTGCCGTTCACCCTTGCGCCGGATATGGGGAGATAATCGCTTATGGACGCACTTTTTACCGATGCTATCTTCCAGGTAAGCTCTTTCTTGAATGCCTTTATCTTTTGGTCCCCCAGCGTATTGGTGCCGTGCAAGATCATCACCTGGTCCTTATCGAAACCTACTTCATGGTTGAGGATGTAATGGGTCTCATCATAGATCACAATAGTGCCGATGATCAGAACGATCGAAGCCGTGAACTGGAAGACCACCAGGCTATTGCGCAGTATCGGGTTTTTGGTCCCGCCGACGATCGTACCTTTTAATACCTGCACCGGCCGGAACCGCGAAAGATAAAAGGCGGGATATAACCCGGCCAGCACCCCGACAAGCAGGGCGGAGACCAGGATGACCGGCACTAGCCACCATTCCCCCCAGGGCATCCTCAATGATTTTGATGCGAGTGTGTTGAAATAGGGTAGTGTTAGCCAAGCGATCAGCAGGCCCAGTAGAAAGGAGACAAGGCTGTACAACATCGATTCGGTGAGGAATTGGTTGATAAGGCTGCTGCGATAGGAACCAACGACTTTTCGCAGCCCGACCTCTTTGGCGCGGTTAGCCGATCTAGCGGTCGAAAGGTTGATAAAGTTGAAACAAGCGATGATAAGCATGAAAGCGGCAATGGCGCCGAACAGCCAGATAAAGCGAATGTCCCCGTGCTGGAGCCCATCCGGCATATTGTAGGAATAGAGGTTAATATCTTCCACCGGCAGAAGGTAGAAACGGAATTTCTTCGATTCGTTTTCAGCGTCTTTTGCACCTCCTTTGATGAATTCGGGGAGAAAATAGTTTTTTATCAGATCGGCGGTGAGCTTTTCCGTAAATGCGGCCACATTGACACCGGCTTTGAGTTTAATGTAGACCCAATGATTGGCGGCGCCCCAGTTCGTTGCCTCGCCCTCCCAGAATTCCTTACCGGCCTGTGTAAGGATAAAATTGAACGGATGCAGATGGGAGTTCGAGGGAATATCGGCCATCACTGCGGTTATCCGGTAAGGATGAGCCTTGTCATTATCGAGATACATAGCCCGTCCCACCGGGTTCTGGCCATGGAAGTATCGATCGGCCATGCTTTTGGAGATCACCATCGTCAGGGGCTCCTTTAAAGCCGTCGCGCGGTCACCCCATACCATGGGTAAGGCGAAAGCGTTGAGGAAGGCCTGATCGGCATATATGTAGAATTGTTCGTACGTGTTTTGCGGCTGGTCGGCGCGTCGTACTTCGATACCCATATTCGGTGCCATGTTTCCTGACCAGGCTACTTCGGGGAAATCATGCGCAATAGCGGTGGACATTGGCAGGGGCCAGTCCGCTCCTGTCCAGCCTCCGACGCCTTCCAGGCGGAAAATGCGGTCGGCATCGGGGTACGATCTATCGTAGCCTGTTTCATCCCTGATATATAAGGCGATGAGCAAACAGGCTGCGATACCCAGGGCGAAGCCCCCGACTTTGATCGCGGCATATAGCTTGTCCTTCCGAAGCTGGCGGTAAGCGATCTTAAGGTAATTTCTAAACATACGATTGCGTGTTGATGGTTTGGCAGCCCAACCGGGCAGGCCTTCTGAACGCAATATTACCGGTCGGATCCGTGAGCGGGGTGCCAACTTATCATTTGGGACCTCATTTTTCAGGCTGTTTTTGTATTCTACCGGTGTTTTGCCGGTCATTTCCTTAAAAACCCGGTTGAAGGTCGTTTTGGAATTGAACCCCGATTCATAGGCGATACCCAGCAGCGTGAGCTGGTCGTTGGCGGGGTCCTGCATTTTCCGGGCAATGTCACGAACCCGGAGGTCGTTGATAAAGTCGTTGAAATTCTTTTCCAGCCCCATGTTAATGATCCGGGACAGGTCATGCGGCTGGATCTTCAGCTTTACCGCCAGGGTGGTCACCGTCAGCTCAGGGTCCTCGTAGAGGCGGTTTACGGCCACGGCCTCTTTTAGTCTTCGGCCTTTTTCCCTCGCATCCGTTCTATCCGTTATGGGTATTGTCAGCTGAACACTGCCATCCGCTTTCAACAGCGATGCCACGGCCATTCCCATCCCTGCCACCGCCAGGATCACATAGAACGGATCACCCAGCAGCGATAACCCGCCGGCCAGTCCAAGCAGGAGCAACGCCCTGTCCAGTCGCCGGAAAGCAAAACGCGGCCTATCCATCAGCACCGGCCGCAGCCTGCGATAGAAATCGGCTATCAGCCGGTGCGACAGGTATAGATACGTGATCGCCGCCATCAATACCAGCCAGGCCGGCAGCCAGAAGCCTACCAGCAAGGGGCAAAAATGCAGCATATCCTTCCGGCAGAATCGCCGGCCCGGGCGGGTTAGCGCCCGTACATAAAAATAGAGCAGCGGACCCAGCGCCGGTAGAAGCAACGGTGTAAGCCCGCCCGTCTTCAGCACGATCACGGCCACAGCCAAACTTAAAAACAAGTGGGCTTTTTGATCCGCCCTTTTGGCGAAACCCAAAAGCAGGGCAAGCGTCAGCCCTGAGAACAAGGTTCCCAGGGAGACCAGGTCATACAGGCTGATATGAAAAAGATGGGTGTGCAAGTACATATGAGACGCAGAAGTACGCTGCATGTTGCAAACTTGCTAAGATTGCCTGTGGTGGGAGCTTTAGCAGAACACTTCGTCCACCTCGATGTAGGAATTCATAAAAAGCAGCAGGTGCAATTTTTGGATGGCCTCTTTTCCACACGAATTATTTATTTCTATAAATCCTATCCTTCTTGAATGCCCTTTTAGATTGGAACTCTCGATCTTCGACGAGGTCACTTTTCCAAAAGGAAAGAAAAGCTCGGCAAGCTGCTTCTGCGTGGTCATCACGTTCAAATTGCCAATGCGTATTTGCATAAGAAAGGAGTTTAGAAACTTATAGGAAAGCCATGTGAAAGGATTCTTGTAAATTAGCCCAAAAAAGGGTAATTACCTAATATTTAACTGACTGAGATTTAAATGGCAGTTTTATAGGAATTATCGGCTATTGCGGAAATAAAGGTCTATATTCGCTTTGCTATTTTGAGCCTCGCATCCAGTAACGGCAATTATCCTGCTCCGCATTTTAGTCGTTATTACTTTTTGCCTTCCTCAGATCATTTTTCATTTTTAATTTTTGCCGTATGAACTTGGCTATTTCGAACTTAAGTGTCACAGGGACGGCCTTTGGTAAAGTATAATTACTTATTTAAAAAGGAAAATTATGACAAGATACAAGGAAGAACATGCCGATGAGGGTGCGGGAAGCAAAGAGGCTGAAGATCCGCTGAAAGTGGGAAAGATCGAATATTTTGAAAAATTCAGCGGCGCGGGGCGTATTCTTCAAAAGGATGCAACAACGATCCCATTCCATAGCTGGCGGACGACTTATCCCGTCAGGGAAGGTGACATAGTGAATTACCGGCTGGAAATGGGACCATTAGGCTTGCAGGCCGTGGACGTTGCCAATGTGGGACGCTTATAGTAGCGAAGTTTAAACTGTTAAATTTGTTTTTATGAATATGTATGTATCAAACCTCGGTTTTGGGGTGACAGACGGAGAATTAAAGTCTATGTTTAGCAAATATGGTGAAGTGACCTCTGTAAAAGTAATTACAGATAGAGAGACGGGAAGGTCTCGGGGATTTGCATTCGTGGAAATGCCCGACGAGGCAGCCGAGAAAGCAATGAAAGAGCTCAATGGGGCGCAGGCAGACGGAAGAACGATATCTGTCTCCAAAGCCAAGCCTAAATCGGACAGCGGTTCGTTCCAGCGTGACCGGGGTAACCGTTGGTAGGCACCAAAAACCTGCAAGGACCGCAACAACAATGCCTCTGAAACGAAGTTCCGGGGGCTTTTTAATTTGAATGCGTCCCTCTATTCCATTAACGGCTTTCCTATATGTATCGCTCAATAATCGCCGGTTCCGGCGCCTGTATTCCAGAAAATATCATCCGCAACAGCGATTTTCTATCGCATCGGTTTTATACGCAAAACGCCGTCCCCGAAGAGAACACGCCGGCCAGGATCATAGAGAAATTCGCTAAGATCACCGGTATTTTCGAGCGGCGCTATGCCGGGGAAGAACTTTCGGCTTCCGATTTAGCCGCAAAAGCAGCTGCAAAGGCTATATCGGACAGTGGTATCGACAAGGAATCGCTGGACCAGATCATCGTTGCCCATAACTTCGGCGACATGAAAAACGGTATGTCATCGCCGGACCTGGTTCCATCGCTGGCATCGAGAGTAAAAAGACTACTGGGGATATCGAATCCTTCATGTGTGCCTTACGACCTCGTGTTCGGCTGTCCGGGATGGCTTCAGGGAATGATACACGCCGATGCTTTTTTCAAGGCCGGAATAGCGAAAACGGCATTGATCATCGGCGCCGATACCCTGTCCCGCGTCCTCGATCCGCGCGATCGTGACAGCATGATCTTTTCAGACGGGGCCGGGGCTATCGTCCTCCGTTATGAAGAGGTGAACGAACATGCCCTGGGTCTGCTGTCTGCGACTGTTCGCTCGGACTGCGGCGAGGAAATGGATTATATACATCTGGGAAGCTCGCTGTGCCCCGAAAAGCCCGGTCACGCGCGATACTTGAAGATGAAAGGCCGTAAGGTATACGAATATGCCCTACGCCACGTACCCCTCGCAATGAAGGAGTGCCTGGACAAGTCCGGTTATTCCATTGAATCTCTCAAGGCCATATTTATACACCAGGCTAATGAAAAAATGGACGAAGCGATCGTAAAGGCCTTTTATGGCTTATACGGTATTGCCGAACCCCCTGAAAATATCATGCCCATGTGCATTCAGTGGTTAGGCAACAGTTCGGTCGCCACCATTCCTACCTTGTTCGATCTGGTAAGAAGATCGGCATTGGAGGGGTACGAGTTAAAAAGAGGGGATCTGGTATTGTTTGCCTCGGTAGGTGCCGGAATGAATATCAATGCGGTGTGCTACGGCTATCATTAACGCTGCAGCCGGCATTTACATGATTGCCTCAATAGAGTTCTGCAGGAAGCTCGCTTACGGAAATGATCTTTCCGTCGAAGATCGTCTTATCAAGAGATAGTATTGCCTGCCTGGCCTGGGCCATCACCGGCATGCAAACCTCTCCACTCTTTAAGGACCGGCCATTCAACGAATTTCGATTTACCTTGGCAAAATCGACATTACCGTATTGAAAGAACAATTTCCTTAGTTCGGTGTCGGTAGTATTCAAGCTGATATTGGATATCCTAATATTCATGAGGATTGTATTGACAATTCGTCCTGTTTAGCCTTTTGAGGACAGCTTAATGAATTCCTGGCCATTAAAGATGCGGGATAAGTTTATGTCCTTCGACTCCTGGTATTCCTGCAGCCTGTACACCGATACGATACGCCAAAAGTTCTTTTTCTTTAATTCCAAAAAGTCGGGCGCTTTGATAAATATACCTTCGACCGTTCTTGCTTTAAGGATGATCTTGGAGGAACGGTCCGGATCTGCACCAATGAAACGCTCTATCTGTTCGATGGTCATATTGAAGTTTTTCTGTAGTTGCGGAAAGTTAATAAATAGTCTGGTTGTAACTGCTGGAGTTATTGTAATTCCTTTCTCCCTGGCCCTCAAAATTCCCTTCCGACCTGGGTTTGGCTTCGTTGACCTTCATAGGCCGGCCGCCGGCCGTAACGCCATTCAACGCTGCAATTGCTTTCCTGCCGGCAGCATCATCGGCCATCTCCACAAATCCGAAACCGCGTGACCTTTCCGTCGCCTTATCCAAAATGACCCTGGCAGAGCTTACTTCTCCATAAGGAACGAAGAACGCTTTGAGATCTTCGTCCACCAGGTCGAAGCTCAAATTGGCAACATAAATGTTCATAACACAATAGTTAAATAAATAAAATGAGAAGGCAAAAAGCAGAGACTAACTAGCAGAAGAAAAATGACTGGATAATTAATTTGTACCGATGCAAACTCAAATAACATTTGCAAGGTACGATTTATTTGGCGAAGAGCCATTTTATCTTTTCGGCCGGAGCAATAGTAACCTTCCGGTACGCTCCGGATCGAGACGGGCATAGACAAAAACGCCGGCCTTCCGGAGCCGGCTAATAGATCTTTTTTGCCTCGGCTCCCTGGTTCTCTACGGGTAAGGTGAATCCAAATACTGAGCCGTTGGTTCCGGAGGAT
>JAICXX010000342.1 GCA_025934485.1 Chitinophagaceae bacterium | reverse complement strand
CGACTACCGGGATGAAAAGCAGCAATAATAGCAGATGTTTCATTACAGCAATTTTTGGTTTAAGAAAATGAAAAGACTTATCGGTTGATCATCACCGTGAACAGCGAGTGATGACCGGTAACAAAAAGGGTTGTTGGGTTTCCGGGTGCTGGCTCCGCTGGTGGCACGCCGAACGTGATGCCCGTGGGCCGTTCCGGTGTTTTCAGGGTGGAGAGCAGGGCGCCGGCGGAGTCGTACATGTAGATCTGGCCATCGGCGATGTAGACATTGCCCCTGGAGTCTTTCGTGCTGGCGAATTCTCCGCGTTCGGCGAAATAGGAAAGGTGGGAAAGAAAGCCTTGGGGGTCTACCTCGAGACGGACGGTGCGTTTGTCGTACTCGTCGGTAGTATAAAGCGGTTGGCCGGGCGTCGCGATAGCGAGGGAAGTGGACCTGGCCAGGTCATAGACGATGGGGATGATCGTGGAGCTATCGGGTGCGAGGAAGCAATGTTCGGGGCGAGCGACGCTCACGGTGTTGAAGTCATGATAATCGCGCCACCGGTGGGCCGGATAAAGTGCTACGCCGGGGTGGATGCTGCCCATAGGAATCGTTGGCAGCAGATGAATGGTCTCGTCCGGATTGTTCGGGTCGATGGCGTAGGCCCAAACGGCATAGCCGGAGTTACCCCAGCCGCTGAAGCTCGTTCCGGCGGCATCCGGTGGATTGGAGAAGGTTTCGCCGGTGCCTGGTTTCGGGACGTATTTGAATACCACGAGGAGGTTGTCCTTTTTGTCGCAGGCGATGCTCAGCGGCTGCCACGGGTAGTCGGCTACCAGGGTGGTGCGGCGGGTTGCCGGTGACCAGCGATAGATACGGCGCATGCGGGATTCGCAGAAATAGATGTTGCCTTTGCTGTCGTGGCAGGGGCTTTGGGCGAATTCTGCGCCGGTGAATAGCTGTTGCGGCTGAGCCGATTCGATGGGGTTCGCCTGGGGCGCCTGGCCGATCCATAGCCGCGCGAATTCCCAGGGGCGGATCTCGCTGTTTGCGTCGACGTCATAAAGCGGGACGGTGGTCGTATAGGGCGTTTGGCTATAATTATGAACGTTGAGGAATTCGAGGCTGTCGCCACCCCAGCGACGGATGGACCAGGGATAGGGACGGTCCACGCGGATCACGCGGAACATATAAAGATTCGCGAAGACCATGTTATGACAGTCCTGTAGCTCCATGGGCTGGCATTCGCTCGATTCGCGGCTTTCTTCTTCGAGCTGGAGGGCATAGACTTTCCAGTGACGCACGGCGTTGAAGCGGATCTCGTTGCGGACATGATGCTCCACCGAAAGGGCGTAGATATGGCCGGGGGTAATCGTATGTGAGATATAGACGCCTGCGGAGGCATAGGTATTGGCGGTCCAGATGTCCTTGAAGGTGCCGCCGCCGTTGCCCGTGATCCAGAGGGACCAGTATTGGGTATCCCAATCGCGGTCGCCGCCCGGAGTGCGATCGCGGCCTGCAGCTGATGTCTTTCCTACCGCGGATGCGGGTGGGGCCGGTGCTGGAAGAAAATCCGGGCCGGGGGCGAGGCTGCCATGACCGCCGATGAATTTTACGTCGTTCATGTAGGAGCCGGCGCCGGATTGCCATTTGCAGGCTACGGCCCGGGGGTTGCTGGCGCCGGTAGACAGGCCGATGCCGGTGAGGATATTGTTGCCGCCGCGGGGCGTCTCGACCATGGGTTGCGGGCCGCCGAAACCGCCGAAGGCGGGTGTATTGTCGGTGATGAGCAACTGCGTGGCGATGGGGCTAAGACCGATGAGCACGCTGTTAGGTTTGAGGTGCAATGGGGCCGTGAGACGATACCAGCCCTGTGGAAAATAGAGCACGGGGTGGCTGTCGATAGCTTCCCGGATCGCTTTGGTATCGTCGGTGATCCCGTCGCCTTTGGCACCGAGGGATTGTATATTGGCCCACTGGCCCATGTCAGGCAGGGCGGGGATATCGGAGGGTGCCGGGTTGGGGAAGGCGGACAGCGGCACGATGTCGCTGGTGGTGGCATAGGACGGTTCTGCCTTCCAGTCCGATAGCTGCAATCCCGAGGTAAGCCTTCTGACCAGGTAGACGGGGGAACTCGTCGTTATCTCTTTTCCGCTGATGCGGCCGACGGTGAGTACGGGGGTATTGCGGCAGGCAATATTTCGGAGATTGATCTGGCCCGCGGCGTTGTCTTCGTTGCTGATCCGGATGGCGGTCTGGCTGATGTCGTCGAAGCGGCAGTCTTCCATGAAGAGTTTCTCGTGGTAGTTGGAATCGATGTCGATCACGACGGGTACGTTCCTGGCCTGGAGACGGACGATGGTAAGACCGGCTTCATGGGTGCGAATGGCGGCGAGGCGCTGGCCTTCGAACCAGGTATCGACCATCATATAGGGCCAGCCCGGGGAAGGCTTGGTAGTATAGATGCCATAGTCGCCGCCGAAGAAGCGGACATCCTCCATTTCGTTGCCTACATCGTAGAGGCCGGCCAGGGCATGACCTGCATCGATGTCACAATGTCCGATGTAGCTGTGTTGGGCGAAGTGTGTGCGTAGGGCTACCGCGGCGGGGTTGCCGTCTTCGACGCGGAGGTTGATGTTCGACAGGGCGCTGTAGAAGGTGGAGGCGCCGGCGTCATAGATCGGGCCACCGGGTTGCGACAGGTTGCTGACGAACCAAAACATATAGTGTGCATGTCCCTTGTCCGCTGAATCGGCCTGTTGGAATCCTGGAGAATTGGCGCCGAGGATGAAGAGGGGGCGGGTCTTGCCATAGCCGATGAGGCGGACGGCGGTAGGTATATAAATGGTCTTGGTGATGAGGTATTTCCCTTCGGGGATAAAGACGACGCCAAACTTATAGCGGGTCTTGACAGTGCGGATGGCGGCCTGGAGTGCGTCGGAGACATCGGTGCGGCCGTCGGCGGTGATCTTATATTGGTCCGGGGTGAAATAGATGGCTTTGGGGTCCTGGGGACGGAGACGGTAAACGCTCTGGCCGGGAACGAGGGTCCGGCCGGGGGGCAGGGTGGCCAGGGACCTTACTATTATAAACAGGCAAACACTCGCGATACAGAACTTTCTCATAGCTTTCGACAAATCTAGTCGCGGGTGCTGTTGGGCGGAATTTAGCGGGCACTACTTCACCACTACGCCCGATAAAAAGCTAAAAGGGGTCTTTTTTGCCGCTTGGTAGTGGTAATGTAGGGTGGCAAAAATCTTCCGATACGCAGGTTTATTAGATAATTGCAGATATGACCAAAACGCGAAAGTTCCTGATAGTCAGTCATGGCGCTCTGGCCAGTGGATTTCGGAGCGCGCT
Source organism: Chitinophagaceae bacterium (assembly GCA_025934485.1). Classification (GTDB taxonomy): domain Bacteria; phylum Bacteroidota; class Bacteroidia; order Chitinophagales; family Chitinophagaceae; genus Puia. The sequence goes on along the minus strand of JAICXX010000342.1, from coordinate 481 downwards.
GGAACTGATCACCGGGGCTGTGGGGGATGTTATTGTCCTCCAGGCCTACCTGGAAGAGAACGTGCCGGTGGAAGAAGACCTCGCCCGGCTACTGCAAGGGGCGGGGGCGGCGGAAGAATGGGTGGTCTTTACGGACCTTTTAGGGGGAAGCATCACCAACCAGGTATTGCGTGTCATGGCCGATCTGCCGGGGCACGATGCCATCCATATTGTTGCCGGAGTCAATCTGCCGCTGGTGATCGAGGTCGTGCTGGGTGATCCCGGGACGCCGGTAGCAACATTATTAAACGAGGCGATTGGCCGGGCGCGAGAGCAGCTGGTATATGTAAATGGTATCATAAATGATTAAACTCACGAGAATCGACGACCGGCTGGTGCATGGGCAGGTCGCATTCACCTGGACGCCTGCGTTGAGCGCAGATTGCTTGCTGGTCGCCAACGACCGTATTGCCAAAGACCAATTTCTCAAGATGACGATGGG
>JAICXX010000364.1 GCA_025934485.1 Chitinophagaceae bacterium | reverse complement strand
GGCGTGTGAGCAGCTACAAATTCGTCATTGCCGTCCTTCTCATGAATGTTAACCCTGTAGATGCGGTCCGCATCCTTAAAGAAACGGTCATAACCCATTTCATCTTTAACATAAAGACCGATCAGCAACACACAGGCAAGGCCAATCGTCAGACTACTGATGTTGATGATTGCGCTCAACTTGTTGCGGCTTAGGTTGCGGAGCGCGATCTTAAGATAGTTGCGTATCATGAAGGCGTATTGTACCTAAAATATACGCCAAATTAGGATAACTTTTTTGCCGCGAGTGCGGCTCCCCACAGCGAGCCGGGATTGGCAAGGTCGGGGTACAGCAATAACATCTTGTTATACAGCTCGAGGTTGGTGGCGGTTTTGTCGTTCAGGCGGTCGAAGTCTTCGAGGTATTTTCGGGTTGCCCCGAGAATAGCCGGATCATCGGGAAGGGACGGCTGCTTATGTCCCGCCACCACCGATCGGGGCTCCAATGCCGCCAGTTTGTCGAGACTGTCACGCCATTCTTTGCGGGTTTCGCGGGTGGTTTCTGCGAGGTAGGGATGGACGCCGTTGTAGGCCACATCGCCGGCGACGATCAGTCCGATGGATGGCACATAGACGCTGGTAGAATCGTGCGTGTCGGAGAAGCCTGTCTGGAGGACTTTTAGTTTTTTTCCTTCCAGCTCGAATTCATCGCCGTCCATGGCCGTTGGAACGGCGAGTTTTTCGGGTATCTGGCCGGGAAAGCGGGGAGCCCAGAAGCTGTTTATGACTTCGGGCCGCACTTGTTCCGCGCATTCTTTTGCCACAGCCGGAGTGGCTATCGCGACAGCACCCGGAAAGCGGTCAAGCAAGATTTGCAGACCATAAAAATGGTCGCCATGCGAATGCGTGATATAAATATAGGTGAGATCTTTCCCGGTGGCGGCGACAGATTCGGCAAGCGTCTTTGTATGTTCGATGGCCAGAAAGACATCGATCAGTACGGCGTCCTTTTTACCATAGATAAGAGTGGAGCTGTTTGGCACCCATTTCAGGTCATCGAGACCCGGAGGGGTGTTGGGATCACGGTTCAGCCCTGGCCTGGTGGATGTAAATACCTGGTAGGCTAATGCATCGTCTTTGGGGCTTTGTTGCTGTTGTTGTTTCATACCGGCAAATTTATCGCTGTCTATTGATCGCGGCAATACGCGGATCAGTGTAAAAAGTACCAAAATCAAAGATTTGCTTTGGTTCTATAGGCGAGCGGCGTCAGTCCGGTGTTTAGTTTAAAGAACCGGTTGAAATGATTGGGGTAGTCAAAACCGAGGCTCTCGCCGATATCGCCAATGGACATCTCACTATGACGAAGGAGGGCCTTTGCTTCGGCGAGCTTTGCGGCGGCGATATGTTGCGATGTCGTTTGACCCGTAGTGTTTCGAACCGTGGCGTTCAGATGATTGACATGGATCGAGAGGCAGCGGGCGAAATCCAGTGGCCTGCGGAGGCGCATGGGCCGCGGAGAGAACTGGTCTTGCAGAAGTTGTAAGAACTCGCGGGTGACCCGCGCTTTGGCATCAGGTGGGGCAGTACGGGCTGATGGCATCGCGCCTTTCATTCCTTCGAAAAGGAGTAACTGAATATAGTTGAAGACCATTTCGTTACTAAAGGCAAATCTGGCATTGACCTCGGCGGTCAGCTGGCTGAACAACATGCTCACTACCGCTAGTTGCTTCGGCTCCGGAAAGAGCAGCATCGAGCTTCCCCGGGCTAGTTCCGGATAAGCGCGAAGCCGGCCCGAGGGGTCGTTTGCGGCCAAAAAATCCTGCGTGAAGACACACCAAAAACCGCTTCTGTCGCCGTCGAGGCTGTCATATGCGTAGCTGGCAAAGGGATTTGCGAAAAACACCACGGGACGTTCGCAGACGATCGCCTCGTCGTTGACAACCAGTCTGCAGCGATTCGCGATGAGCCAGATCTTATACCACCTGTTCCGACTGGTCGGGACCGTTACCCGGCCGTCCGCGTAAAAATATTTTTTCGCGTTCACGGAGTAAGAAAGCTTTTTAACGTCGTGGTTAAAGATTCTTGCCGGCATGCCCAAAGCTACGGAATAAGGCGATAGCTGGCCTGAGATCGACAGCTGGCAGTCGGCTGAATTGGCCCGGGCATGCCAATGGTTGCAGGGAGGCACGGTAACGGGAGTCGCCCGGAATGAGCATGGCGAGGTATTGGGATTCACGCAAACGCCGGGGTTTGATTAATGCCTTCCGGGTAAATCGTCTTCGGCACGCAAGCTGGTGGCATTCGCTGTCGGAAAATTTGGGGGAACAGGATAAGTCACGCGACCTGTGGCCAGCCATTCCGTTGCCCGGATCAGCGTCGTCTGAAAGTCGATGGATCTGTAGCTCACGGGGTAGACATCCCCTTTCCACAGATGCCCCATGCTGGAGGCATACACCCGGCCTTTTCCATATCGGACCACCCATTCGACCGGGAAGATCTTACCGGTGACACTATCCGTAGCGGCAGACAATACGGTGATATTTTGTGCCGGTCCGCGGGCATAACGATATAGCTCCATAGAGGCCGTGCGCCAGCATTGCGGATATCCTTCGTTTATCGGATGGCTGTTCACGATATGGATCACCGCGTCAAATCTGGCTCCATGGTTGGTCCCTTCGCCTTGTCCCGGGGGGATCCGGGTGATATGATCGGCCGAGTCCAGCTGCAGCGCATAACCGTAATCTTTGGGCCGCCAGCCAAGGCCG
>JAICXX010000072.1 GCA_025934485.1 Chitinophagaceae bacterium | reverse complement strand
GTTGGCCTACCTGGATTCGAACCAAGACAAACAGAACCAAAATCTGTCGTACTACCATTATACTATAGGCCAATCCGTCTATTTAAACCGCACCCCGAGCTCGATACCAATTTTGAGCGAAGGGACCCCGGTTAAAAAGGAGTGCAAAAATAAGGTCTGGCAAAGCATGTTCCAAAAGAATTTCGGGAAACTCCCCATCGCGGTTTCCACGGCAGGCAAGGCGGCAATAAGCCGGCCCGCAGCCTAGATAAACTTGAACAGCAACGCGACGATCGCGTAAATAAGCGTCGCCGCAAAAACCCCCTTCGCCGTCTGATCCCGATGCGAGTTGATATAGATCGTAAACAACGCAATATTCAACACCAGACAAGGCACCGAGATCGCCGTGATCTGCGACTTATTATCCCGTATAAACACCAAAAAATCTTTGAAAGAATAAGCAGAGAACTTCACGAAATAGTAGATGATCAGGCTGAAGATCGGCGCTACCAACCCAAGGACAAGGCCCAACCGGAGGTTGTCTTTTTTGAATATCACGGTTTCCACGTTTTTTCGAGTTTGCTCTTTAGAACGTAATTCGTCATGTCAAATTGCACGGGCACCACACTTACATAGTTGTGTTCCAACGCCCAGACATCCGTATCCCGGCCACGGTCGAAGTTGACGAATTTCCCCGTCAACCAGTAATATTTTTTGTTGTTCGGGTCATTGCGCTCGACAAAATCCTCCTCATACTTCGCATAGGCCTGACGGCAGACCTTGATGCCCTTGATCAGATTCTCGGGCACAGCCGGAAAATTCACATTGAGGATCAGATGCTTATCCGCCATTTCGTGTTCCAGCACTTCCTCTACGATGATCTTTATGTATTTCTTCGCCGGCCCAAAATCAGCCTCGACACTATAATCCAGCAGAGAAAAGCCTATCGACGGGATGCTTTCGATAGCCGCCTCTACCGCTGCGGACATCGTCCCTGAATAGATCACGTTGATGGAATGGTTGGCGCCATGATTGACCCCGGATAAACAAAGGTCAGGTTTCCGGCGCAGCACCTTGTCGACAGCCAGCTTTACACAGTCTACGGGCGTGCCGCTACAGGAATAGGCCTCGACGCCCTCAAAAATATGATGCATCGGATTTAGTCGCAGTGGGTTACCGATGGTGATGGCATGTCCCATGCCGCTTTGGGGCTTATCCGGTGCGACGACAACCACCTTCCCCAGGTGGCGGACGGCCTCTACCAGATTGCGTATCCCCGGCGCGCTGATGCCGTCGTCATTGGTCACGAGGATCACGGGTTGACGCTTGCCGCCCTTGGCCTTGACCTTCGAAGGCGGCGCGGCTTTAGCGGCGGCCAAACCAACAGCAGCGGCCGCATTAGAGGCCCCGCCAGGTGCTTCCATCCCATTCGTCCCCGTCTCGCGTATGATGCCGGTGGGACCCGTCTTCCCGGTACGCACCGGCCGTTCAGAAACATCTGTTTTTTTAATAATGCCTGTGGCGCCTGTTTTCCCCGGTTTGCGGGTAGCGGCTGTGGTTCCATTACCGGCGGCTTTCGCGGCCACCTTAGTCTTGCTTTCGTTAGATTTCTTCATAGTATAATATGTGTCTGTCCTTCCGACAATCCGCCTCCGGCGGCTTCTATATTGCGAATTCGCCGTCTTTAAACGGCTGGATTACAAAAATCCGGATTATTTCGGACTTTTTCCCCGCTTTCCCCCCAAACAATGGATTTCTCGCCTGTTTACGCTATTTTTGCAGCCATTTTGGTGGGCTTGGTTGCCCATCGCACAAAATAGTATCGCATCTATGGCAGGACAACTCAAAGAGGTACGCAACCGGATCAAATCCATCATCAACACGCAACAGATTACGAAGGCCATGAAGATGGTCAGCGCAGCGAAATTGCGCCGGGCTCAGGATCATATCATCCAGATGCGTCCCTATGCTCAGAAACTGCAGGAATTGCTTAGCAACATCGTCAGCAATTCGGAAGGGGATCTGGGTGGCATGTCCCTCGCCGTTGAACGTCCCGTCGAAAAGGTGCTGCTCTTCGTTATCACCAGCGACCGCGGTCTCGCAGGCGCCTACAACGCCAACGTCATCAAGCTGGCCAAGACCGTCATCCGCGAGAAATATGCCACCCAGGCCGCTAAAGGCAACGTCACCATCTGGTCCATTGGCAAAAAGGGTTACGAACACTTCTCCAAAAATAACTACAAGGTTACCGATACCTATAAGGATATCTTCCTCCATCTGGATTTCGAACATGTCCAGGCCGCCGCGCAAGCCGCCGTCCGGGCCTTCGAGAACAAAGAGTTCGACGCCGTAGAGATCGTCTACAGCCAGTTCAAGAACGCCGCAACACAGGCCTTCGTCACGGAAAGGTTCCTTCCCATCCCCAAGGTGGAAAAGAAACCCGGCGCCGCTAACAATGATTTTATCTTCGAACCCAGCCGCGAACAGCTCGTCACCGAGCTGATGCCCAAGATCCTCAACACCCAGCTGTACAAAGCCGTCCTCGACGCCAACGCCTCCGAACACGGTGCGCGGATGACCGCCATGGACAAGGCCAGCGACAACGCCAACGAGCTGCTGAAAGCCCTTCGCCTTTCGTACAATCGGGCACGTCAGGCCGCCATCACCACCGAGCTCACCGAGATCGTCAGTGGCGCCGCCGCGCTCCAGGGATAAGGTAAAGGGTTGGTGGTTCCCCGGCCGGCGCCCGTTAAAAAGATGTCGCCGGAAAGATCGCCGGCCGCAAAATTTTGCATATGGAAATCGGAAACATCATCCCGCATATCGAAGCACTGATCTTCGCCAGCGACAAGCCCTTGACCTCCATGGAGATCACGGAGCTTATCAACAATGCGTTCGGATTCATGGAGGAGAAGCTCACCCTCGAACAGATCCAGACGTCCATCGATGGCATCCGCGAGAAATATGCTTCCGAATTCTATCCCTTCGAAGTCCGCGAAAGCGGCGGCGGCTGGCAGTTCCTCACGAAGAAAGACTATCATAAGACGGTGGCCCAGCTCAACGGCGAGAAATTCTTAAAACGACTTTCCTCCGCCGCTCTCGAGACCCTGGCCATCATCGCCTATAAACAGCCGATAACCAAAGGGGAGATAGAATCCATCCGCGGCGTCAGCAGCGACTACTCGATCCAGAAGCTCCTCGAAAAAGAGCTCATCGTCATCACCGGCCGCAACGAAGACATGCCCGGCAAGCCGCTGGTGTATTCGACGTCAAAGACGTTCATGGATTATTTCGGCATCAACTCAGCCGCCGACCTGCCCAAGCTCAAAGAGATATTCGCCGAAACCCTCGTGGAACCCACTGTTATCCCACCCAATACGGACGGCAGCCTTCCCGAATCCAGCGAGCCCGGTGCGGATGCCGAAGGTGCCGAGCCTCCGCTCCATGTCTCGGAACAAGGTGAGCTACAGGAAGTACAAAAAGATACCCAAACCGAAGAATCCGACGAACAAGCCGACGGCGATGCCTCGACCCTCGAACCTGAAGCCGGAGCGCATGCCGACAATATTCCTCCCTACGCCGACGACGACCTCGCCGCCGAAGCGTCCGAAGCAGACGAACCCGGCGAAAGCGACGAAATCGCCGATGAGGAAACCGAAGACCATAATCCAGCATCGGACGAATCCGACGAAGACGAATAAACCAGCATCGCTCATGTCCCAGCAACTAACCCCCGAATACCTCATCAACCTCGGTCAGCAATTCGGAACCCCTTTGTACGTCTATCACGCCGAAAAGATCAGGGAACAATACCAAAGGCTGACCACTGCCTTTCAGGGGAGCAACACGGTGTTCTTCTATGCCTGCAAGGCGCTCACGAATATCAACATCTTAAAATATGTCTGCGGTCTCGGCGCCAACGTCGATTGCAGCTCGATCAACGAAGTGCGGCTCGCCCTGCACGCCGGCTTTCCGAAAGAGCGCATCCTCTATACCTCCAATGGTATCGCCTTCGACGAGATCGCGGAGGCAAAGGACCTGGGCGTGATCATCAATATCGACAGCCTCAGTAATCTCGAGAAGTTCGGCAACAAATACGGCCACAGCTACCCGGTGGGCATCCGCCTGCGGCCCAACATCATGGCCGGCGGCAATCTCAAGATCAGCACCGGGCACGACAAAAGCAAATTCGGCATCCCCGTCGACCAGGCGGACCAGATCCTCCAGCTCGTCGACAAATACAACCTGCATATCGCCGACCTTCACATCCATACCGGCAGCGAAATAAAGGACGTGGACGTGTTCGTCAAAGGGATCGAGATCCTCTTCGATCTGATCCCAAAATTCAAAGAACTGAAGTTCATCGACCTCGGCGGCGGCTTCAAGGTGCCGTACAAGGAGGGTGACGCTGAAACGAATATCTCCCTATTGGCAAAGACCGTCGCCGACGCATTCGCCAACCATCCCAACCCCGGTGGCCGTCCCCTCCAGGTCTGGTTCGAACCCGGCAAATTCCTCGTGAGCGAATGCGGCTACTTCATCACAAAGGTCAACGTCCTCAAGGATACCGCCGCCGCAACCTTCGTCAGCGTGGACAGCGGTTTCAATCACCTCATCCGCCCCATGTTCTACGACGCGTATCATCGTATCGAGAACATCAGCAATCCCAACGGCACGCCAAAACGCTATTCCGTCGTCGGCAATATCTGCGAGACGGATACCTTCGCCTGGGACCGGACGATCAATGAGGTCCGCGAAGGCGACTACCTCGTCTTCTACAATGCCGGCGCCTATGGCTTCGAGATGTCCTCGAATTTCAACTCGCGCTACAAACCCGCCGAAGTGCTTGTCTCTGGCGGCCAGGCACATCTCATCCGTCGCCGCGACCGCTTCGAAGACCTCCTGCGGAATCAGATCGAGTTATAGGGCGTTCCGCCTTCGGCGTCGGGCTCTGCGGTCCAAGTCCTCGGCCTCCGGCCTCCGGGCTTTCCCCTCCGATCCCTAACGCGAGCCAAAGGATCAGCCATTCTTACTATATTTATAGTAAACAATAAGCTATGCCCATCCGAATGGTCGACGACCCAAGAGACCCCGACGAAAACAGCGGCGATGACTCCGGCGGTGGCGGCTTTGGCCCGGGCGGCGGCGACAACGGAGGCGGGGGCCTCTTCGGCATATTGTTATTATTGCTCAGCCTCTTCCGCGGCCGCGGTCTCATCGTGCTGCTCCTCATCGGCATCATCGGCTATTTCTTCCTGGGCCGCGGCGGCTGCAACGGCATAGGAACAGGCGGCGGCAACAACAACCAGGCCCTGGCGACCGGCGGCTTCCTCAGCCCCCAACAGTTCGAGAAGGCCAATATCTACGAATCCCTCTCCGACGACACGACGAAAAACCCCTTGCCCGAAGCGGCGAACCTCCAGAAATTCGCCCCACAGGTCGGCGACCAGGGACACCAGGGCAGCTGCGTAGCCTGGAGCAGCGCCTACGCCGCCCGCACCATCGAAGAAGCGGCGAGGACCGGCGCCGATCCTAACAGTCTGCGCTTTAGCCCATCGTTCCTCTACAACCAGATCGGCCTCGACAACTGCGACGGCTCCTATATCGAACGGGCCATGGAATTCATGACCCAAAGCGGCAGTATACCTTATAATCAATTCCCCTACAACGATCAGGACTGTTCCACACAACCCGACCAACAGCAGTTGGAAGAAGCGCGGCAATACAAAATGCGCGGCTTCAACCGACTCACCCCCGGCGACAAAAATAATGTCATCGATCTCCACGCCATAAAAGAAAATATCTCCCAGGGTGCACCGGTAGTCATCGGCATGCAGGTCGGCGGCAGCTATATGCAACCCATGATGGGTAAAGATCTCTGGGAACCTACCCAGGAAGACCGCGCCATGCTCGGCTTCGGCGGCCACGCACAATGCGTGGTGGGGTATGACGACCGGAAATATGGCGGCGCCTTCCTGCTCATGAACAGCTGGGGACCGCAATGGGGCAACAACGGCTTCGCCTGGGTCCGCTATCCCGATTTCAAATACTTCGTCCGCGAAGCCTATGGCATCGAGCCCATGGCCAGGACCGGCGCCGCGGCCCACGAACCCTTCTCCTGCGAGATCGGACTGGTGAAGATCCATTACGAAAACAACAAAACGATCTCAGACGACTACATCCCCCTCCAGGTAAAGAACGATAACGTCTTCGAGACCATCTCTCCCGTCAACAAAGGGCAGCGATTCAAGATGGAGGTACGCAATAGGCTCGAATGTTACGTCTATGTTTTCGGCAAGGAAACCGATGGCACGAGTTACACCCTCTTCCCATATCCTCGCAGTGATTACCCGGAAAAAACGAGATATTCCCCCTTTTGCGGTATCACCGGCTACCGGCTATTCCCGAAAGGCAAAAGCATGATGCCCGACTCCATCGGCACCCGCGACGTGATGGCCGTGGTCGTAAGCAAACAGCCCCTCGACTGGTATGGACTAAACAACGCCATCAGCGCCGATCCCACAAAAGACTATGCGGCCCGGCTCGACGCGGCCCTCGGCGACAAGCTCGTCCGCCATGTCGTCTTCAAAAGCTCCGCAAAAGGAAATATGCAATTCACCGTACCCGCCGACAATGAAAAAGGCGTCGTCGCCACCATCGTGGAAATAACAAAAAAATAAGCTATGGACGCGTTCTTCAAACTCACCCGATCGCGGGTAAAATTCCGCCTCTATCTCCTGACCAATCTCCCCGCCGCTTTCTTCGCGGGTCTAAAAATAACCGCGGCCGACACACACCACTGCGTCATAACGGTCCCTTACCGATGGTCCACCCGCAACCCTTTCCGATCCATCTATTTCGCCTGTCTCGGCATGGCCGCGGAGATGAGCTGCGGCATCCTGGCCATGGCGGGCGTCTACAAAAGCAACCCAAGGGTCTCCATGCTGGTTGTAAACATGGAAGCCAACTTCAACAAAAAAGCGACAACAAGCATCCGCTTCACCTGCAACGACGGCCCCGCCATCCGCGAAGCCGTAGAACGCGCAAAGGCTACCGGCGAAGGACAAACGGTAAGGACCCGCTCCGTCGGCACTAACGAGGCCGGCGAGACCATCGCCGAATTCTTCATTACCTGGTCGTTCAAAAAAGTTGGACAAAGATCTACCGGCGAATCCTTAGCCGCTAAATAAAAATACTTACCGTCCCCGTAGGTTATCTATCGCATATGCTCAGGTGCTTCTAAATGGATTCACTTAGGAAGCCCTCTCGCCTCCGGCGAAAAGGACAAGCGCGCGCGCGTCCGGCCCCGGCTTTTTTTAGAGACACCCGACGCCGGAACCCCTCCGGACACCAACCGTTAAAGCCCCAACCATGTGAAACGCGGAAAATTGTTAATAAATTTAGCCGGTTTAGCCCGTTGAAAACAAATAACCCAATCCCTTTCTATGAAAAAAATTGTACTCTGTTGCTTGTTGGTATCCCTGTCGGCAGCAGTCGCATGGTCTCAGCCTACCGTCTCCGCAGCATCGCCCTCGAGCCAGACCGTCTGTTCAGGCAGCAGCGCCACCTATACCGTCACGGCAACCGGCACGCCCACCCTGACCTATCATTGGCAGATAAGTACCGACGGGAGTACCTGGACGGCCCTCACCGATGGGACGGCAGGCTCCGGAGCAGTCTATAGCGGCTCCGCGACATCTACCCTGGCTATTTCGAATGTGCCTATGACCCTCAACAACAATAGCTTTCGCTGCGCGGTGACCAATAGCCAGGGTAGCACCCCTTCCGCCGCGGGCACGCTTAAGGTCAATGCCAGCCCCGCGGGCCAGGACCAAAACTTTGGATTCGTAAACTGCTCGTCGGATCTCTTCAACACGACAAATGCGTCGGACCCCAGCCTGAATTATCAGTGGCAAACGAGCACCGATAATGGCGCCACCTGGAACAATATCACCGATGGCGCGATATACTCGGGCTCTGGTACGTTCGATCTCGTCTGGAACATCAGCATGGCCTTGAATGGCAACCTGATCCGCTTCGTCGCCACGGACCCCGCCACCGGCTGCTCGACCACCAGCACCGGGGTGGATACCCTCGTTATCATCGGCTCACCCTCCGTTCTCACGCCCTCGCCGATCAGCGCCAATATTTGTCCCGGGGGCACCGCGAATTTCGCCATCTTGGACAGCATTGGGGTGAGCTATCAATGGCAGCTCAGCACCAATGGCGGCGCCAGCTGGACGAACACGACGGATGGTTCCACATACTCGGGTTCTGCGACGGATGCGTTGACGATCACCGCGCCAACTGCGGCAGCCCGTTACCGCGTCCAACGGTCGGTGACTGGCGATGATTTTACAACTTGTCCGACCCCCTCCAATTATGCGCCTCTCAATATCAAAACAGTGACTACTATTACCGGCCAGCCGGCAAACGCCACGGTCTGCGCGGGTTCTGCAGCATCCTTCCATGTCACTACAACCGGCACCGGCCCGATCACCTACCAATGGCAAACGGATAACGGCACCAACCCCTCCGTCTGGACCAACACCGGCGCCAGCTTATCAACCCTCAGCAGCGGCGCCACTACGACATCCATGAGCGGTTATCATTACCAGGTGCTCGTACAGGGCGCCTGTGGTAGCCAGCTCACGTCCTCGGAAGTGGCCCTCAATGTAAATAGCTCCGGTACCTGGCTGGGCACCACCGATGTCAAATGGGAAGATGGGGCTAACTGGTGCGGTGGCATCCCCACGCCAACCACCAACGTCCTGATTCCTGCCGGCACAACCTTTAGCCCGACGATAAGCACCGCCACGGGTATTGCCTATTCTGCGGCTCTCAACATCCTCAGCGGTGCCATCCTGACCATCAGCGGCGGCACCACTACCATGACCGGTCCCTACAGCATCCTCGGCACCGTAGCCTATACGGCCGCAGGGAACCAAACGATACTCCCTGCCGACCATGGCTCGCTCCTCATCGGCGGCAGCGGTAATAAGACCCTCTCCGCCAACACCGGCATCGGCAAGACCCTGACGCTTGGTGGTACAGCCATGCTCGTCACGGGCAGCGATCTGCTCACCATGTACGCCGGCAGCAATCCTATTAGTGGTACCGCTCCGTATGGTTCCACGGCATCCAGCTGGATCGTCACCGGTAACGGCAGCAGCGGCGCAGGTAACACCGGCCAGGGCGGGTTGAAGATAGCCCAGATAGGCTCCTCCAGCGGCAATGTGTTCTTCCCCGTAGGACCTACACCCACCGCATACGCCCCCGCCCAGATCACCAACACCGGCAGCACGAATGATTTCACCGTCGCCGTCAACGATCAGCTTATCCCCGGCGGCCCGGCTAACGCTACCGTCGATCGCACCTGGCTGGTATCCGGTGCTACTGCCGGCGCAGGTAATATCAACCTGGGACTGCAATGGAATCAGGCCGACGAGGGTTCGTTCTTCAATCGCGCCAGCGCAGCCGTCATCCGGTCCAACGGCACCTCCATTGTCCAGGAGAGCGTTGTCGGCTCCGCGTCCGGCGGCAGCCCCTATTCTTTTGGCGAAGGCGGCTTTTCAACATTCACTCAGTTCAGCGTAGCCACCAGCACAATGGTCATACTGCCCGTTCAGCTGATCTCCTTCGACGGGCAATGGCTCAACGACAATTCGGTTAGCCTTAGGTGGAGCACGGATCCGCAATTGCAGACCCGCTCCTTTATAGTCCAACGCTCATCGGATGGAGTAGCCTTCAATGCTATCGGTACCGTAGACGCAACGCCCGGAACATCGGCCTATGATTTCATCGATACCCATCCGTCCACCGGCAACAATGCTTATCGGTTGCTCATCGCCGCTACGGACGGGTCAACCAACTATAGCCAGATCGTCCAGCTCAACGGCGCCGCCATCGGCGACCAGGCCGGACTGGCCCCCTCCGTCACCGAAAATGGTACAACCAGCCTGCTGCTATCCCTCGATCACAGCGCCGACATCGTCTATACCCTGACCAATATCTCCGGGAATATCCTGGTGAATAACGAAGTCCGGCTGGCCGGCGGTCAGCATACCCTTCCCCTGGACCTCAGCCGTTACCCGGCCGGCGTCTATTTCGTGCATGTTACCGGTACCGATGGGTTTGTCACAACGCTCACCCTTATTCGTAAATAACCAAAGCTTCTCCCGCTCATAGACCTCGGTAGATAGGTCCGAAAAAAAGAGCCGCTCGTAAGAGCGGCCTTTTTATTTCATAGGAGGAACTTGCCGGTTGTTCAGGTGAAGTAGCAGGTCAGTTCGGCAGAACCAGCAGCTTGGTCGTGTATACCTTGTCATTCACGCGGATCTGACAATAGTGGATACCCGAACCCAAACCACCGGGGTTCAACGTAAGCCTGTAGGGTTGGTTGGCTTCTACCGCATTGCTGAACAAGATTCTCTCCTGTACGCCTGCGTTATTGTAGATCGCCACGACCACGTTTGCTGCTGTAGGTGAATTGAAGGTTATCGAGACCGCCGTGTTACCCGTTGGATTCGGGAAGACCTTATAAGTAAAGGCTCCGGCCGCTGTAGAGTCATTTAAGGTACTCGCCTTCGCGGCCGCCACTTTTGGCGTAACTGCGGAACATTCCGAGAAATCCGCACTCACATAGGTCGTGTCATTGGTAATACACCCATTGCCCGAATTGCTCACGGTTAAGATATAAGCTCCCGAATCGGTGGCCGAAGTAGATACCTGCTCCGGATCGAAGAACCCGTTAGGGCCATTCCACGTATAGGATACTCCTGCGGTCGTGGAATTACCCGTCAGGGTCACCGTAGTCATGGTACAGGTCAACGGACCGGAATTGGTAGCCGTTACACCCGCCGGCGTAGCCGTGTCGGCAACTACCGTAGCCGTCTTGCTCGTCGTACAGCCGTTTGCCGGGTTGGTAACGGTTACCGTATAAGCGCCGCCCAGCGTCGCCGATATCACCCGGGTATCGGCAGTGAATCCTTGCGGACCTGTCCAGGTATAGGTCGCACCGCTGGTCGAAGAATTGGCGGTCACCGACACACTGCTAACGTTACAGGAGAGCTTGTTGGAGGTAATCGTCGAGACCCCGATAGGAATTGCCAAATTCTGCGTCACCGCCGAAGCCGTGACAGCGGAAGAACAGCCATTGACCGGATTAGTTACCGTTACTACATAATTACCAGCTGTGGCCACCGTAACGGATGAGCCGGGAGCCGAGAAACTGTTAGGCCCCGTCCAGTTATAGGTCACACCCGGGGTGGCCGAGTTTCCCGTGAGCACAACATTGGGATTGGTACACGTCAGCGTCGCATTGGCCGGTACGCTGCTCGTCGTTATCCCCGCCGGGGAAGCCGTATCCAGCGCGATGAGCACGTTAGCGGTCTTCGAACAGCCGTTACTGGCCAGGGTAGCCGTTACTATATAAGTCCCCGGCACCGTCACCGACGCAGTGGCGGTGTTTGCGGTGTAACTATTGGGTCCGCTCCAGCTATAGCTCGCGGTATTGGGCGACGACCCGGCCACGAGGCTAAGTGTGGGATTCGTACAGTTGATGATCGTCGTCCCCGTCGCCGAACCAATGGTCACTGCCGAGGGTGGCGCGATATCCTGCGTGATGGTGGTCGACGCGGTAGTAGAACATCCATCGGTCGAGTCCGTAGCCGTCACCGAATAGGTACCGGGTACCGATAGGTCCGTCGTCTGGCCATGGAACGAGAACCCGCCGGGTCCTGTCCAAGTATAACCAACTTTAGAACCGGAAGCATTAGCATTGCAAGCAATGCTGGTTGTCGTGCAGGTTAGTACCGGAGTGGCAGGATTGCTCGTCAGGAGTAGATTCGACGGCGGCGTCACGTTCTGGCTCACCGCCAGGCCGCCAAGGAAGGCGCAGCCGTTGGCCGGATTGGTCACCAGCACATCGTAAGCGTTCGCCTGGCTTACCGTGAGCGTATCGCTTGTACCCAACACAGTACTGCCCGTGGGCCCGATCCTCCAGGCATAGGTCACACCGGGGGTGGTTGAGCTTGCCGTCAGCGTGAGGCTGGGGTTGGTACAGTTGAGTACGGGACTTCCCGTGCTGCTGCTCACAGAAACGCCTGTCGGCGCCGCGTCGTTTTCAGCGACTACCGTTGCCGCGATGGCCGTACAGCCATTGTTGGGATCGGTTACCGTCAGTGAATAGGTGCCGTCCTGGCCGAGGCTGGTGAGGTGGGCCGTAGCACTGTTGGCGGTGAAGCCATTGGGACCCGTCCACGCGAAAGTGGCGGCTGTCGTGGTCGAGCTGCCGGTGAGGGCGACGGCGACGTTATAGCAGGTCTGCGGACCGTTGTTGATGGCAGTGACATTCGCCGGCGGGGCAAAGTTGCCATTGACAGTCGCGGCCGTGGAAGTCGTACAGCCATTTGCCGGGTTGGTCACCGTGAGGACATACTCTCCCGGCGTAACGGTGGCGGCTTGAGTTCCCGTAGCGGTGAAGCTGCCCGGTCCTGTCCAGGCATAGCTCACCCCGGAGGTAGAAGAGGTCCCCGTCAGCGTGACGCTCGGATTCGCGCAGGTCAGGGTGGGCAGGTTAGGCGTGATCGCCACACCCGCCGGTGCGATCGTATTGCCTGTTACGGTCACACTCGCCGTTGCCATACAACCCGACGCAGGATTCGTCGCAGTAAGCGTATAAGCACCTGCCGCCGTAGCCGTCGCCGTAGCGCCCGTCGCCGTGAACCCGCCGGGCCCGCTCCACGCAAACGTAGCGCCCGAAGTGGTCGAGCTGCCCGTGAGCGTAACACTGCTCGCGGTACAGCTAAGCGAACCGGAAGCCGTTGCGACCACGCTTGCCGGAGCCGCGATATTCTGGACCACCGTCGTCGTACCGGTAGACGTACATCCG
This sequence comes from Chitinophagaceae bacterium, assembly GCA_025934485.1. GTDB lineage: Bacteria > Bacteroidota > Bacteroidia > Chitinophagales > Chitinophagaceae > Puia. The sequence continues at coordinate 15,773 of JAICXX010000072.1, read as the reverse complement.
GTGGAGGTATAGGTGGCCGTTAGCGTATACGTACCGGGAGCCGTAGCAGTCGCGCTAGCGCCGCTGGCGGTAAATCCGCTGGGCCCTGTCCAGGCATAGGTGGTTCCGTTGTTCAGGTTAACGGAGCCGCTCAGCGTGACACTGGAGGCAGCACAGCTCAAGGGACCATTATTGCTGGCCGTGACAGTGCCCGGTGTGGTGGTCACCAGGATCGCGGTGGTCATGGCCGTTGCGGTACATCCGGTGGAAGTATAGGTGGCCGTCAGGATGTACGTGCCGGGATTCGTCACGGTCGCCGAAGCGCCGGACGCGGTAAAGCTGGAAACGTTTCCTGTTCCCGCCCAGGCGTAGCTAACACCCGAAGTAGTGGTAGAAGTTCCACTCAGTGTAGCACTGGTTGTGGAACAGGTCAACGGACCATTGTTGCCCGCCGTTACACCCGCCGGCGCAGTGAGATTCTGCGTCACCGTCTTAGAAGCCGTCGCCGTACAACCCGTCGCCGGATTGGTCGCAGTAACCGTATAAGTCCCGGCCGCGGTAGCAGTAGCCGTAGCCCCCGTAGCGGTGAACCCGCTGGGCCCGCTCCAGGCGAAGGTCGCACCCGTCGTGGTCGAAGCACCCGTGAGCGTCACGCTGGTCGTAGCACAAGTCAGCAAACCCGAACCCGAAGCCGTAGCCGTCACACCCGCCGGCGGCGTCGTATTGGAGGTCACATTGATAGCAGTAGACCCCCAGCAACCCGTAGTCGGATTGGTCGCCGTAAGTGTATACGTACCCGCTGTAGAAGCGGTAGCCGTGGCACCCGAAGCCGTGAACCCGCCAGGCCCCGCCCAGGTATAAACCGCATTCGATAGACTGGAACTACCGGACAAGGTCACACTGGTCGCCGAACACGTAAGCGGCCCGCTCACGGTAGGTGTAATGTTCGTCGGATTGGTCGTATTGGACGTCACCGCCACAGTGGTCGACGCCGTACAACCCGTAGCGGGATTTGTCGCGGTCACAGTATAGGTACCCGCCATATTGGCGGTAACCGAAGCACCGGTGTTGGAATAGCTGTTCGGCCCCGTCCACGCATACGTCACACCCGAGGTAGTCGAGCTGCCCGTCAGCGTTATGCCGGATACCGCACAAGTGAGAACACCCGAGGCCGTCGCCGTCAACCCTCCCGGCGCTGCGGTATTGGAAGTCACTATCACACTTGCCGTCCCGGTCCCCGCCGAATTCGTCCCCGTTACGTTATAGGTCCCCGCCGTAGTAGCAGTGACCGAAGCACCCGTAGCAGTAAACCCGGAGGGCCCCGTCCAACTATATGTAGTCGTACCGGAAGCCGTCGTCGAAGCGGATAACGTAGTGGAAGGGTTGGAACAGGTCAGCACACCGGAATTACTCGCCGACGCCGATACCGAAATACCCGAAGAGACCGTACACGGACCGGTTTCCTTAAACACATCGTACTGCTCGATGTAATAATCGTTGTTACCCGCCGATACATTATACATCCGGATGACGATCTGCACCGTGCTCCCGGTCATCTGCGCAGACGTCACCAACGGCGTGCCGAAAGCGCCCGTATACTCGCCGATGAGCGTCTCCGGCCCACCATTCAGAATATATGAGACCTTCACATACTCCGAGCTGCTAAACGACCCCTCAGACGAGATCTTCGCATCCACCTGGATGCCCGTATACCCGGAGATGTTGACGACGGCGGACCTCCAGACGCCTTCTCCCCCAAGTGTCTGCGCCTTGATCCGATGCGATTTCATAGCAAAATAAACCGCGTTCGGTACATTGGACCTGTCGAGGGTCCAGCCCACGGTAGGCGTGGGATCCGCAATAGACCCGTTACTGTCGGCGTTAGGGTCGGAGGCATCGTTGAAATTCTGCGCGACGATCGGACACGCCGGAGTCCAATACAGCCGGTCGCCTCTCCGCTCGGGAAGCTTGGATACTATGGACGAAGTTCCCGGTGGCCTGCCATCACCATGCGGCCCCGAATCGCCAGGTGGCGATGCATGCAAAATTCCGCCCCATAAAAACGAGAAGATTAGGAAAGATACAATAGGGATTGCGTACCTTTTCCTGAGTAAAGACATGATCATATGTATTGGTTTAGTTCACGGGGGTGCATCAAGGATAAGGGTAACTATGTAGGATAAACGATCTGACAAAGTACACCTTTTTGATACCCGAAACGGCCGCTCGAAAACATATGACTCGTATGTAAACCAATAACATAATGATTTCTGCATACGCTCTCTACATGCTTTTTCTTTACATTTACCACACAATTGGAGAAATATGAAAATCGCTTTCCATGGCGCGGCACGCGTCGTCACCGGCTCGAAACACCTGATCACGCTGGGCAACGGCAAGAAATACCTCCTCGACTGCGGCATGTTCCAGGGCATGGGCAACCAAACGGATGTCCTCAACCGTAACTGGGGCTTCACCCCCGCCCAGGTGACCACCCTCATTCTCTCGCATGCCCACATCGATCACAGCGGCCTCATCCCCAAGCTGGTCAAAGACGGCTTCGAAGGCAAGATCTATTGCACCCCCGCGACCAGAGAGCTTACGGGTATCCTGCTCGAAGACTCCGCAGGGATACAGGAAGACGAAGTGAAATATGCCAACAAACGCCGTAAGGCCGAAGGACAACCCTATCTCCAACCCCTCTATACCGAAGAAGACGCTAAAAAGGCCATGACGAATTTCGTAGCCGTGGAATACGACACCTGGCACACCATCGACGAAGACGTCCAGGTGCTCTTCACCGACGCAGGACATATCATCGGCAGCGCCGCCGTGAGTCTCAAAATAAAGGAAGACGGCAAGGAGACCCATCTCACCTTCAGCGGGGACGTCGGCCGTTACAAAGACGTCATCCTTCGTTCGCCGGAGAACTTCCCCCAGGCCGATTATATCCTCATCGAGTCGACCTATGGTAACAGTCTCCACGACCCGGTGGCAACGACCCCGGATATGCTGCTCGAATGGATCACCAAAACATGTCTGCAGAAAAAAGGAAAGCTTATCATCCCGGCATTCAGCGTCGGCCGCACCCAGGAGCTGCTCTTTGCTCTCAATGAACTCGAGAACGAACGCCGCCTGCCCGATCTCGATTATTATGTCGACAGCCCGCTGAGCGTCGCAGCCACCGAGATCGTAAAATCTTATCCTCAATATTTCAATAAGACCATCCAAAAGGTTCTCGAAACGGACAATGATCCTTTTGCATTCCGCGGCTTGAAATACATAAAAACAGTAGAAGAATCCAAGCTCCTCAACTATAAGAACGAACCCTGCGTCATCATTTCCGCCAGCGGCATGGCCGATGCCGGACGGGTCAAGCATCATATCAGCAACAACATCGAGAACAGCCGCAACACCATCCTGCTCGTAGGCTATTGTGAACCGCACTCGCTCGGCGGCCGGCTCATGGCGGGCGCCAAAGAGGTACACATCTTCGGCATCCTGCACGAGGTCCATGCCGAAGTCGGCAGCATCCGCAGCATGAGCGCCCACGGCGACTATGAAGACCTCAGCCAGTTCCTCGCCTGCCAGGACCCCAAACAGGTTAAAGCACTCTTCATCGTTCATGGTGAATACGATGTCCAGCAGGCCTTCAGAGAACGACTGCTGAAAAAAGGTTTTACGGACGTGGAGATTCCCGAGCTCCATTTCGAACGCGGGTTATCATAGGCATAGCGTGTATGTTAAGAAAACGTAAGCCCACGCAAGCGCGGGTCACTCTTGTTTCAAACTATTCACGGGATTCACCGTCGCCGCGCGTAGCGATTTATACCCCACCGTTACCCACGCGATCACGAGCGACAACACCAGTGTACCCGCAAAGATGCCTGAGCCCAGCTCGATGTGATAATAGAATCCATTGAGCCACCGATGCATGACCATATAGCCGACAGGCCCCGAGATCAGGAACGCGATGCCGGTGAGCACCGTGAACTCCCGCGAGAACAATACCACTATGCTGCCCACCGAAGCCCCCAACACCTTTCGGATGCCGATCTCCTTCATTCTCTGTACCGCCAGGAAAGCCACCAGACCGTATAACCCGATACAGGAGATCAGGATCGCCAACCCCGCAAACACCCGCACCAGCTTCGCCGTGGTCTCCTCGCGTTCGTAGAAATGCACGACCCGCTCGTCCAGCCACTCGCAGTCGAACAGGATGTCCGGGCAATACCGCGTAAACACCTTCTGCACCTCCGCCATCGTGGTCTTCAGCCGCTCAGGCCGGATGCGAAGCGTTAGATAATTATAACCCCCGCCTTCCGGCCTGATCACCACGGGGACAATGGCTTCACGCAGAGACTCACGGTGATAATCGCGCACCACTCCCGTGACCTGCAGATAGTCGGAATCGTCGTTTAACGAGATCTTTTTGCCGATGATATCCTGGGGTGAACGCAGACCCAGTCGTTTAAACAGTGTCTCGTTGACCAATACCTCGTTTCTGCCGCTATCCGGCATGACCCCCGCGATCAGTGGGATACGCATCGTGGGCACAAAATCCGGATCAGCCACCTGCACTTCCGCCTTCCAGTCCTCCGCCACGGGGTTGTGATCATAGTACAAAGCCTGCTCCCGCCAAAAGATCCCACCCGCGGGACCTTCATTGGTAAGACTGGCTGCCTCCACTCCCGGGATATCCAGCATGCTCTTCTTCAACGAAGGTTGCATCGGGACATAGGAGATATTACCCGGCAATTGCAGCATGGCCACCGCCGTCTGATCAAAACCCATCGGTCGCGTGCGGAAGAATTGCATCTGCTGAACGACGACGATGGTGCCCACGATCAACAGCTGCGCAATGGCAAACTGCACGACGACCAGCGAGCGCCGCAACGATAGGCCGCCCACCGTCCGCGCCGAGATGCGGTTCTTGATAGCCTCGATTACATTGAACCCCGAAAGCACCACCGCCGGATAAAAGCCCGCGAGCAGCATAACGATTACACCAACACCCAGCAGAAATAGCGGCAGGGTGGGAGAGTGGAACCAGTCGGCGGTTACCGGCTTACCCATCACCTCGCGCAACCAGGGCAGCGCAAGCTCGGCGATCAGAGCGCCCAATATAATCGCCATCAATGTGATCACCGCCGTCTCCACCATAAACTGCCGCAACAACTGCCACCGGTCGCTGCCCAGCACCTTCCTGACCCCGACCTCCTTGCTTCGTTTTATACTCTGCGCCGTCGATAAGTTGATGAAGTTAATGCAGGCGACTACCAGCAGCAATATCCCGATTGCTCCCAGCGACCACAAGACTTTCAGCGACAAGGCATCGCCTCTGAAACTATCGAACTGTTCGTCCAGATGCATCGACGGCAGCGGCTCCAGCTTGAGCCTGCTACGCGTCTTATAAGAAGACTCATTATAGTATTTGCCTACGATCCCAGCCAGCTGCGCCTCGACCTGCCCTCGGTCCCGGCCCTTGTCCAACATCACGAATAACTCCGAATGCTTTGCGGGATAGTGCCAGCGGTCCGGCATCGTAAACGCCTCGGGAACGCCATCCCGCACTTCTCCATACGACATCACCATCTCCAACGGCAGCTCCGTATTGGCGGCCAGATCGCGGAACACGCCCACGATCAACATCGTCCTGCGGCCCGAACCGCGATCGATCGTCCGCCCGACGACATGGCGCCAGTCGCCAAACCATTTCTCTGCAAGGCTGGAAGAGATGACCATCGTGCCCAGCTCGTCGAGCCTGCTGGCATTGCCATCGAGCCACTGGACATCGATCATCTTGAATAGCTCAGGCTCGGCCGCGGTCACATTGTTTTGCAGGAACACCTTCCCATCCGGCGCGCCCTTGGCGCCGATATGGATCTGAAAAGGCATATAGCGAAAGAAAGCTGCCGTCTTCTCGACGCCCGGAACCTCGTTGCGGACCACATCCCCCAAACCCATAGGCGCATACGCATGTTGCGAAACCACCTCTCCATTGCTGCGATTCAGCACAGACGTCGTAACCCGGAAGATGCGGTCTTTATTTTGATGATAGCTGTCGTAGCTCGTTTCCCAATGGATCACCAGGAAGATCAATATACTGGCCGCCACACCGATCGACAGCCCCAGGACATTCAATAGCGAAAAGGCTTTATTGCGCCGCAGGACGCGCAACGCTACAAGGAGATATGGTTTAATCATGTCTCAAAATAGCAAAAAATCAAAACTTTACCACTTATCACGCGACCTTTACCCTTCTCCCGGCCCAACACCCGGTATTCCCGATCCTATTTCGACAATTGCCCCCATGCTAGTATATTTACGCCGCACTAACAACGACCTATATGAGATTTTACATCGTCACCGCGGTGATCGCGATCCTCCTGATCATCGTGGTGATCCTGGCCGTGCGACTGAATTCTCCCTACACCGCCGGCGATGACCAAACACGGTTCGTCGATAAACACGGCTCCGTCGAGACCTCCGTTTCCGTCCAGCATGCCGATAAGACCCATGACGTGATCCTTACCAGTCACAGGGTTTGGGTCCACGACACCACCTATGCGGATCTTTATCACCGGGATACCATCCCCGCCCTCGATTCGATGGCCACCGAGGCTCAGGACAACAACGGCGATAGCAAATTTGTAATGGTTCAACGCGATTATCAACTATTCATTACCGTCAAATGAAAAAGAGTCGGCACATCGAGCTGGTCCTCATTACCGCCGCTTTGGCTTCCTGCCATAAGCCCGCTCATCAATGGACCAACGGCAATGCCGTCTATATCCGCAGCGACAGCTCGGCTCCCTATTCCCGGGTATACACCCACAATGCACCGGGCGTCTGGTATTATGCGTTCCGGCCATATGGCTATTATTCCTTCGGGCGGTATCGCCGGGTAGGCTATTATTCCGACGCTATCAGCGAATCCAGCAATATCGGTCACGACGCCGCCAAAGGCGGTATCGTCCGCGGCGGTTTCGGCGGCGAAGGCGGGGGCTATTCCGTATCTTCCTAAACACAACGACAATGAAACGCATTTCCATACAACCGCGTAATCACTGGCAAAGCGCCGTGGAGAATTTAGGCTTTGGCTTTCACAGCACCGACGTACCCTATTGGGACGAAAGCGCCTGCTATACCTTTTCGCTCGATGAGGTCTTGTATATCGAACGCGCCTCCGCCGAGCTATGGGACCTCTGTCTGGGCGCCGTCCAGCATGTGATGGACAATCATCTCTATCATCGCTTCGCAATACCCGACCATTTCATCCCCTATATCGAAAAGACGTGGATAGCAGATCATCCCGCGATCTATGGCCGCTTCGATTTTTGCTATAAGGATGGCGCCATCAAACTGCTCGAGTTCAATGCCGATACACCTACCAGCCTCTACGAGGCGGGTATCGTTCAGTGGTTTTGGCTGCAGGATCGCGATAAGACCAAGGATCAGTTCAACAGCATCCATGAAAAGCTCATTGGCTATTGGAAATACCTTAAACCGTATCTTTATCCCGGGCCGCTGCATTTTACCTGCGTCAAGGGTTCGTTGGAAGACCTTACCAATACCGAATACCTGCGCGACTGCGCCATCCAGGCCGCGCTGGATACGCAGCTGATCTTTGTCGACGACATCGGTTGGGATCAGGATAACCAGGTCTTCGTCGATATACAGGATCAACGCATTCTCAATATTTTCAAGCTGTATCCCTGGGAGTGGCTGGTGCGCGAAACGTTCGGGACGAATATCCTCGCCGATCGCAACAAGGCTTTTTGGATCGAGCCCGGGTGGAAGATGCTGCTTTCCAACAAGGCCATCCTGCCCATCTTGTGGGAGCTCTATCCCGATTGCCCCTACCTGTTACCCGCGTATTTCGAACCCGGTAGTCTCGCAGACTATGTCCGAAAACCAATCCTAGCCCGCGAAGGCGCTAACATCGAGCTGATCCGCTCGGGCGCTGTCATTGAGCACACCGGCGGTAACTACGGCGCGGAAGGGCATATCTATCAGCAGCTCTGTACCCTCCCGGGGTTCGATGGCAACTATCCTGTCATCGGCAGCTGGATCATTGGCCAGCAACCCGCGGGGATGGGTATCCGCGAAAGCAAAACCCTCGTCACCGGCAATACCAGTAGATTCATCCCGCATTACATCGAGTGAGTTCCACCACCGCGCTGCCGTCGCTTCCGCATCGTCCTGCGCCGCACATCGACGGCACTCCCCAGCAGCCGTCCCCATGGCTGCATCTCGGGTATCCGGTCAAAGATGATCTTCAGGATACCGATGAAAGGGATCGAAAGGAACATCCCCGATAACCCCCAGACTGCGGCCCCGAGCAACACGGCCACTATCGAGATCAGCGCATTGATCTTCACCCGCGAGCTCACAATATAAGGGATCAGGAAATGGTTGTCGATAAACTGAATGATCATATAGCTGATCGCCACCCCGATCTGCGTATGCAGACCGGTCTTCGTTATCGTCGCCACCATGATCGGCAACAACGCCGCCAGGATGCCGCCAAAAAAAGGCAATACGTTCAGGACCGCGCCCAGTATGCCCATCAGGATGGCATAGGGCACTCCCAGGATAAAAAGCGCGATGGTGTTCAGCGTCGCCACGATCAACCCCTCGATCAACAGCCCATACATATAGCTCTGAATGGCGCCACGAACCTTCACAAGCACATCGCGCACATCCGCCTCCCGGTCTTTGGCAAAGATCTCATAGAGAAAATTCAACATTAACGTTTTATAATACAGCAACAGGAACGCGTACACCGGCAGCAGGAACACCGTAGCCAGCGTTCCCACCACCGAACCCAGCGTCCGGCCGATCAGCGGCTTGATCCCCGCCTTGGCCTCGGCGATATATTGGTTTTGCCTGTCCATCGGGATTTTCGTTGCCAGATCATGCTGCAGCTTGGAAACCAGCGTATCCGTTTTTATCTCCAACGCCGGCAGCTGCGAAGTAAAATGCATCATCTGCGTCGCCAGGAAATACCACACCGCCCCGATCACGACGATAGCGATAATCAGGGCGATGGCAATAGCCGGTATCCTGGGCACCCGCCAAAACTCCAGCCGGTTCACAAGCGGATTGAGCAGGATGGCAACAAGAAGGGCGAAGGAGAACGGCACCAGGATATCCCGCAGATTGGCCAGCGAATAGGCGCAAAGGATCAGGCCAAAAAGGATGATGGTGCTCCGGACATAAAAAGGATATGTTTTAAGCGCAGGCATACTATCTTCCTGCTTAGGCCGTGCCGGAATTTGTCTATCTTGGAAGATCAATCGGTTTACCCAAAATGAGTAGATTATTCCTCATCGTTGCCATTACTCTCATAGCACAGGGCGTCCCCGCGGCCTCCTTCGCCCAACATCTCTATATCGTTCGCGTGATTAACGCCGGCCTCGGGACCTTCGACTCCCATTTCGGCGGCGAACTCATGGACGTGGGTACGTACCACCATTGTAAAGCCGATGTTCCGCTCCGTGCAAGTCTTTTCGACCCCGCAAAGGTCGTGCGATCGCACTAAAACTGTATTTTTACGCTTCATGCCCTCGCGCCAAAAATCATCCGGTAAACTCCGTGCCGCCCATCTCGCGGCCGTGATCTTCCTCACCGTCTCCGGCGGCCCCTATGGCCTCGAAGAGCTTTTCGGCTATGTCGGCAACCAGGGCGCCCTGCTACTCCTGCTCGTGACGCCGCTGTTATGGGACGTCCCCACGATCCTCACCGTCCTCGAGCTCAACAGCCTCATGCCCACCACCGGCGGTTATTACCAATGGGTCAAACGCGCCCTCGGCATCCGCTGGGCCTTTTTCGAAGGCTGGTGGACCTGGCTTTATACCTTCTGTGACCTCGCGATCTATCCCGTGATCTTCGTGACCTATGCCTCTTTCTTTATCCCTGCAATCGCTCATTATAGGGTACTCGTTTGCCTCGGCATCATCTGGTCCTCTGCCTTGCTCAATATCCTCGGTATTCTACCGGTAGGCCGCGTGTCTTCGGTCCTCAGCATCTTCATCCTGATCCCCTTCTGTTTCCTGTTCATCATGGCCTTCTCGCATGCAGGCGCCCCGATACCCACGCCGTCCATCAAAGGCTCGGGCTTTTCCAACCTCGGCATGGGTCTTTATGTGGTTATGTGGAATTTCATTGGCTGGGATAACGCAACCACTTATGCAGAGGAAGTACAACGACCCATCCGTTCTTATTTTATTTCGGTCTGCATGGCCTTTCTGGTTACCATCGGAATTTATGTTCTGGCAGCGCTCGCCGTCACCCGCTCCGGTATTAATGCCGACGCCATCAGTATCGACAACGGCGGCTTCCCCGTTCTCGGCGTCCGCGTCGGGGGCCACTGGCTGGGTATCCTGGTTGCCTCCGGTGGCATGGCCAGCGCCATCGGCCTCTATTCCGCCGTGCTGCTTTCGGTGTCCCGCGTGCCACAAGTTATGGCCGACGACAAACTGCTGCCCACCTTCCTTTGCTCCCTTCATCCAAGGTTCAGGACGCCCTATGTTTCGATCCTGGCCTCTTCGGTCATCGTAAGCATCCTGATCCTGTTTACCTTCTCCGACCTTATCATCATGGACATCATCCTCTATGGCGCCGGCCTTTCGCTGGAGTTCATCGCCCTGGTGACGCTGCGCCGCAAGGAACCCACCGTACGGCGGCCCTTTCGCATCCCCCTCGGTCGCGCCGGCCTCATCGCACTCTATGTCCTGCCGCTCACGATCTACACCGCCGCCCTCACCGGCGCCTTCCTGGCAAAAAAAGACGCCCCCTTCTGGTCATCGGAAAAGTCCGGTCCCATCCTTCTGGCTTTCGGTATGCTTTTCTCCGCAGCCATCGCCTGGCGCCTCATCCGTTGGCGCCGGCCGCATTTGGCAACAACACATAGAAACTGATCTCTAGGTTTTTTTGTAAATTGCCGCTGAGCGTCACCTCAAACTTGCAGGTATGCCAACTACAGCTCATGCCAATGCACCCGTTAGTCTGCCTTCCACCATGCAGGCCATGGTCCTCGAACAACCGCGTCGGTCGCTCGTCGCCAGGACGGTCCCGCTGCCCGTCCCCGGTCCCGGGCAGGTGCTCGTGAAACTTATCGCCTGCGGCATCTGCCGTACCGATCTCCACGTCGTGGACGGAGAACTTACGCATCCAAAGCTGCCCCTGATCCCCGGTCACGAGATCGTAGCCCGCGTCGTATACAGCGGCCCGGACGTTGCCGGTCTCCAGGCGGGGGACCTCGTCGGGATTCCCTGGCTGGGCTATACCTGCGGGCACTGCCGCTACTGTCTCGCGGGCAAAGAAAATCTGTGTGAAAATGCCCGCTTCACCGGCTATACTATCGACGGCGGCTATGCGGAATATACGGTCGCCTTTGCCAAATTCTGTTTTCCCTTGGTGGACCGATACGCCAATCCTGGTGGTGCACCCCTGCTTTGTGCAGGCCTTATCGGCTACCGCTCCTATACGTTTATCGGCGACGACGTCCATCGGCTGGGCATCTATGGCTTCGGTGCTGCGGCGCATATCCTCATCCAGGTTGCCCGCTATCAGGGTAAAGAGGTCTATGCGTTTACCCGCGATGGTGACCAGGAAGGCCAGGACTTCGCCCGGAGCATGGGTGCCGTGTGGGCCGGCGACTCTTCCGCGACCCCACCGCAACCCCTCGATGCTGCCATCCTCTTCGCGCCTGTAGGCGCTCTCGTCCCGCTGGCCCTGCGGTCTACGGACAAAGGGGGTACGGTCGTATGCGGCGGCATCCATATGAGCGATATCCCATCTTTCCCCTACGACCTCCTCTGGGAAGAACGCGTCGTCCGTTCCGTGGCCAACCTCACCCGAAAGGATGGCGCCGAATTTCTCGATCTGGCGCCTCGCGTCCCCGTCGAGACGACAATCCACACCTTTCCCCTGCAACAGGCCAACGAAGCCCTCGAGGCGCTCCGGCAAGGAAAGATCCATGGAGCGGCCGTTCTCGTCCCTTGAAGGAACCGCGGGACGCGGTTCGTCCGAAGGACAAACATAAGATTACATATAAACCCCTAAATTTGTAACAAACAGCTTAACTAGCGCTGTCCAACTTAAAATCTACATATGCATGCCGCGCACTAAGTCCTTTGACGAGAAGGAAGTACTCGAGAGGGCTACGGACCTTTTTTGGGCCCAGGGATACAACGGCACTCCGCCGCAGACGATCCTCGACGGTACGGGGCTCAGTCGTTCCAGTCTTTATGATACTTATGGCGATAAGCATACCCTGTTCCTCAAATGTCTCCGGTATTACCGGGCAACCGAAACCGTCGCCGGTATCCGCTATCTCGATGAAGCGCCGGATCCTGCTGCCGCCATCCGCAGACTGTTCCAGGGCTATTGGGAGTTTGCGCAGGCCTACCGCCAGAACAAGGGCTGTCTGATGGTCAACACCCTCAATGAGGTCGCCCCCCACGACAGCGAAGTGGCGGCGATCGTCCAGGAGAACCGCCAGGCGCTCGAAGATGCCTATTTCCGCGCCATCCGCCGAGGCCAGCAGCAAGGCAAGATCAACAAGATCCATCCGCCCCGCGCCCTGGCCCGGTATCTGGTCAATACCCTCTGGGGCCTCACGACCCAAATCAAACTGGGCATCGAAAAAAAGGTTGCCGACGACATCGTAAAAATCGCTCTGTCTGCCCTCTGATAGCTTCCATCCGCTCCTTACGCACATCCGCAAATATGTGTCGCTCGACGAGCAGGAAGCCGCCGTCCTGACCGCCTTTCTGCGTCACAAGCCCATCAGGAAAAAGGAATACCTCCTCCGTGAGGGGCAGGTCTGCACGGCCAATTACTTTGTCCTGAAAGGTTGTGTCCGCATGTACTTTATCCGCGAGGACGGCGTGGAACAGATCACCCAATTCGCCATCGAGAACTGGTGGATGACCGACTTTCAAAGCCTCGACTGGCGCCAGCCCTCCCGTTTTTATATCCAGTCCATCGAACCCTCTTCCCTCGCCGTCCTCGACCGCGACAACATCGCGCCGCTCTGCGACCGCCTGCCCCAGATCGACCGCTATCTCCGCCTCGTCGTCCAGCGTGCCTTCGCCGCCGCCCAGCAGCACCGCTTCTATCTCCTCGCCGACACCAGCGAAGAGCGCTATCTCCGATTCACTCGCGGCTTCCCCGAGTTCGTCCAGCGTATTCCCCAATACATGGTCGCCTCCTATCTCGGCTTTACCCCGGAGTTCATCAGCAAGCTCAAAAGCCGCCGCCACCCAAAATCCCACTGACCTCTATTCTGTTGATTTACAGTTTCTTATAAACTATTTCTAATTTTGGAGATCATAATCCCCGATTTAAGCCATTTTTAGCGATCATAATCCCCGATTATGACTAACTTTGGAGATTATAATCCCCGATTATGATAAAAAGGCAATTATTCCCTATGTTACAAGCTAAGATCGACTATAAAAAGGCGATCATCATCCTGGGTCCGCGCCAGGTGGGGAAAACCACCCTGATCACCCAAATGGCTAAAGGGTTGTCGCCCGATTATCTATATATAAATGGCGATGATCCCGCAGTTCGCTTACAGTGGAATAATCCGAGTCAGGCATTTATTAATCAGTATATCGGAGATTATAAAGTGGTCGTTATCGACGAAGTCCAAAGATTGGAAAACATTGGTCTTAGCGCAAAGATGATCATTGACGCTAAAAAGAAAATTCAATTGTTCTTATCCGGCTCATCGTCGCTTGAAATAGCTAATAGGCTTAACGAACCACTCACCGGCCGAAAATGGGAATATCGGTTATACCCCTTCTCATGGAAAGAGCTCTCGGCGGAATTTACCTTGGCCAGGACGCTTCCCAGGCTAGAAGAATTTTTAGTCACGGGCATGTATCCTGAAGTGATAACCTCTCCGGAAAATGCAAAGGAAATACTTGTAAATCTGGCAGGCAGCTACCTCTACAAGGATGTCCTTGAATTAGGCGGTGTTCGAAAGCCCGAAATATTGCTTAGATTATTGCAAGCATTAGCCTGGCAGGTAGGCAACGAGGTTTCCTATAGTGAATTGTCCAGAACCATCGGTGCGGACAAGGCGACGATCAACGATTATATAGATCTTTTGGAAAAGGCTTTTGTGATCTTTCGCTTAACTCCATTTTCCCGGAATCTTCGCAATGAGATCAGCACAACCCGGAAGATCTACTTTTATGACAATGGCGTAAGGAATACGATCATCAACAATTTTGCACCTGCAGGACAACGGAACGACATAGGGGCTTTATGGGAGAATTTTTTGATAAGCGAAAGAAAAAAGCAACAGGCCTACACCGGCTTTTACGGCAATACTTATTTCTGGCGAACTACTGGGCAGGCAGAGATCGATTATCTGGAAGAACAAGATGGTCAGATTTCCGCTTATGAATTTAAATGGAACCCTAAAGCCAAGGCGCGTTTTCCCGCCTCCTTTGTAAAGGAGTATAATCCTCCCGCCACGAAGATTATCCATCGGGATAATTTTTGGGAATGGCTATCCTGATTTTCTTAATCACGATTATTTTTTCCCCGCTCCTCCCGTCGCAACTTTGTGTTGTAAAAAGAACAGCACAACAATGAGCACCAGACTAAAATTCAACGAGACCGAACCCGCCGGCTATCGCCAGCTCGTCGCCATGGAACAATACCTTGGCCACACGGGCCTGAAGGAGACCCACAAAGACCTGATCTATATCCGCGCCTCCCAGATCAATGGCTGTGCCTTTTGCATCGATATGCACACCCGCGACGCCCGCAAACACGGCGAAGCCGAACAACGCATCTACGCCCTCAGCGCCTGGCGCGAAACGCCATTCTTTGCCGCCGAAGAACGGGCCATCCTTGCGCTCACCGAAGAGATCACCCTGATCAGCCATAACCACGTCACCGACGCCACCTACGACCAGGCCGCCAGCCTCCTCGGTGACCAATATCTCGCCCAGGTGATCATGGCCATCATCACGATCAACGCCTGGAACCGTCTGGGTATTTCCACCGGCATGCTACCCGCCGTTTAACACAACAAGCCCCGCCTGCAGCGCCGCGAGGCGCCGCAGCCCTTGGGCGAAACATGTCACCGCTCCTTACCCCGTTTCCGATAGATCTCCGGGGACACGCCCACCTTTTCCTTAAACAGTTTCGAAAAATAAAGCGGATGCTCGAACCGCAGCTGATAGGCGATGCCCTTGATGGAATTTCCGGGATCGGCGAGCAGTGCCTTGGCCTTTTCTATCTTCAGCTGGATCATATATTGCTGCGGCGCCATTCCGGTGTAGAGTTTGAACCACTTCCGGAACCAGGCATAGCTTACATTCAGCTCCTCGGCTACGGCCTGGATCGTGACGTCTTCATCGATCTTGCAACGGAGTAGCATCATCGCCTGTTCCATCTTGGCCTTTATCCCATCCGAATGATCAAAGGACCGCTGCTTGTTAAGCGAATAGATGCAGCCCAAAAGATGCAGCAACATCCCCGAAACAAAAGGCTGATAACCCGGTCGCTCACTCCGCGTCTGATCGATGATGGAAGAGAAAAGCCCTACGACCTCCGCGCTAAAGCCCACCGGCACCACTGCGGCGCCCGCTTCGAAGAATTTTCGCCGGACAAGATTATCGGCTACCTCGCCTTTGAACCCCACCCAATATTCATCCCAGCCGGTGTGTTTGGCCGGTCGGAAGCGATGCCATTCCCCCGGAAAAAGCAGGATCGCCGTGCCACCCCGGACAGCGGTAGCAGGAACACTGGCCGATTCG
>JAICXX010000100.1 GCA_025934485.1 Chitinophagaceae bacterium | reverse complement strand
CCCGTGCTCTTCATCAAAGACCCCGATGGCATGGACCGCGATCTGCGCAAGGCCTCCATCGACGCGATCAACGCCGTTGACGCAGAGGAATATGCCGACTACAAAGACCCTGAGATCCTCAGCCGCATCTCGCAATACGAGATGGCCTACAAGATGCAGATCTCCGTTCCCGGCGTCATGGACATCCACACCGAACCGCCTTATATCCATGAGCTCTATGGGACCCAGCCCAGTAAAGCTTCGCTGGCCAACAACATCTTGTTGGCCCGAAAACTGGTGGAGAAAGGCGTCCGTTTCGTGCAGATCTTCGACTGGGGCTGGGATAGCCATGGCACGAATTCGGACCTCGCCATCGACGTCGGTTTCATCAACAAATGCCGCTCCGTCGACCGTGCAATGACGGCCCTGATCCTCGACCTCAAACAACGCGGCATGCTCGAAGAGACCCTGGTGATCTGGGGCGGCGAGTTTGGCCGTACGCCTATGATGGAGAACCGTGAAGGCAAACCCAATCCCTTCAAAGGCCGCGATCACCACACCGATGCCTTCACGATCTGGATGGCCGGCAGCGGTATTAAAAAAGGGCATGTTTACGGCGAGACGGACGAGATCGGTTATAGCGCCGTATCGGGAAAAGTCGATACCTTCGACGTGCAGGCGACCGTTTTGAACCAGCTGGGTTTCGATCACACCCGTTTCACCTATGATTTCCAGGGAAGACCTTTCAGGCTCACGGACGTCAAAGGGAATGTGATCCGCGACGTGATCGCCTGAACCCAAAGAACTATAAAAGCGAATGATTAACCGAAAGACTTTTCTAACCCACACCACGCTGGCCGCAGCGGGCATGCTTTTCGACGGCTACGCCCAACCGCTGTATGCGGCCCCCGCAGCCTCCGCATCGTCGACCACACCGGCCCACGGCTCGGCCACCGAACCGGCAGCCTCACCCGCCCCCGCAGCCAACGGCTTCCAGCTCAAGATCATGGCGACGGACTGGGGATTTCCCGGCACCCTCGACGAATACGGCGCCAAGGTCCGCGCCGCCGGCTACGACGGCATCGAGATCTGGTGGTCCCTCGATCCCGAACGCCAAAAGGCCATCTTCGAAATGCTCGCCAAATACCAGCTCGAAGTCGGCTTCCTCTGCGCAGGATCGCAAAGCGACCCCAAAGAACACTTCGCCACCTTCAAAGCGATGGTCGAAGGCGCAGCCCGCAATACCCGCCAACGACCGTTGTACATCAACTGCCATTCCGGCCGCGACTATTTCACCTACGACGAGAACAAGCCCTTCATAGACCTCACCACGGCCCTCACAAAGGAAACGGGTATCCGCATCCTGCATGAGACACACCGTTCCCGGATGTTATTTGCCGCGCCGGTAGCGAAACATTTCATAGAGACTATTCCCGATTTGCGTCTGACCTTCGACGTTAGCCACTGGTGCAATGTCAGCGAGAGCCTGCTGAGCGATCAGCCGCAAACCCTGAACCTCGCCCTCGAACGGGTAGACCATATCCATGCCCGCATCGGTCACCAGGAAGGCCCCCAGGTCAGCGACCCCCGTGCACCCGAATGGAAGAATGCCGCAGACGCCCATTTCGCCTGGTGGGATACCGTTCTCAGACGCAAAAAGGAGCGTGGCGAGGCGATGACCATCCTCACGGAGTTCGGTCCGCCGGATTATATGCCCACACTGCCCTATACCCGTGAACCGCTGGCCGATCAATGGGCCATCAATGTCAATATGCTTCAAACCCTACGGAAACGTTACTCCTGATGGCTGCTTTCTTTACTTTTGTCGGTCGGTTACATCCCGTTCTCGTTCATCTGCCTATCGGTATCATCCTGCTGGCGCTGCTGTTGGAATGGCTCGGCGGCCGGCCGAAATATGCCGGCATGAAACCCGCCGCCGATCTCGCGCTCGGTCTCGGCGTCCTCTGCGCCATCGCCTCCTGCTGTACGGGGCTGCTGCTCTCGCATAACGGCGACTACGACCAGGGGCTCGTAAATATCCATATGTGGCTGGCGATCGGCCTCACGGTGGTCACGGCCGTGTTGTACGGTAAGCTCAACGGCAGGCCGGCAACCCGCGACACGAAGCTCCTCTCTACCGCGTCGCTGGTATTGATCTTCCTCACCGGTCATTTCGGCGGCTCGCTGACGCATGGTCCGGGATATCTCACCACGGACCTGACGCCCAAACCTCCCGTCCCTGCCCTGCATCCCGTCGCCGATATACAACATGCCGTTGTGTACACGGAGATGGTGCAGCCCGTATTACACGATAATTGCTATGGCTGTCACCGCGCCGGTCACGTCAAAGGGGGGTTAAGACTCGACGATCAAACAAATATCTTAAAAGGCGGCAAGGACGGCGCCATCCTCACCCCCGGTAGTCCCAATGCAAGCCTGCTGATGAAACGTATTCTGTTGCCGCTGGATGACGACCATCATATGGCGCCAAAGGACAAGCAGCAGCTCACGGCGGCGGAGATAAAGCTCCTGAAGTGGTGGATCACCACCGGCGCCGCATTCGACAAAGAGGCGGCCCAGCTTCCGCAGGATAACGAGATCCATGCCGTGCTGGCTGCCTTCCACGAAGGAACGGCCGGACCCGTGGGCGCCTCGGCAACCCCGGCGAATATAGCCGACAGCGATATGCCTGCCGCGCCGGTTAAACCTGCGCCCGCCGAGGCACTAAAACGCTTAGCGGCGGCGGGCGCCCTTGTGCTGCCCATCGCCACCGGCAGCAATTATCTTACGGTGAGCTTTGCCAACGACACCATCGGCCGCGACGCACTCGCGGCGCTCCCCCTGATCCGCGAGCAAATTGTAGAATTAAAATGCAGCGATCTCCCCGTGGGCGACGGGATCATAGATATAGCCGCCACCTCGCCGCATCTCGTACGGCTCTGGCTCGATCATACAAAGATCACTGGCAGGACCCTCGGCCGGCTGGATACATTACCGGAGCTAAAGTATCTCAACCTCACCGGTACGTCCGTCGACGAAGCCGCGGTCCGCACGCTGAGCAAGGCAAAAAAGCTAAAGGAAATATTCTTGTATCAAACAAATGTGCCGAAATCATCCTGGCCGGCATTACAGGCGGCCTTTCCGCACACGATACTCGATTCAGGTGGTTACCAATTGCCAAAGCTCACCACTGATACGTCCATCGTCAGACAACCCGCAGCACAAAAGAAGTGAGCCCAATGCCCCCGCCGCAAAAAGCCGCCGCCACTCCTAAAAACTGGGAGCGGTGTTGATCTTGTCGAGATGATCGTTATTATAAGCCTCTCCGGCCAGCGGGATTATATCCCTGGAGTGTCCCTTGATGACATACTTGGCGAGGAATTCTTTTTTCGAATCCTTATACCAGGCGACCATCCTGAACTGCCGAAGGACATAAATGTAGATCCAGGCGAGGTCCAGTTGGTTCCGCAAAAAACCCGCGCGGGCGCTTCCGGGGTACAAATGGTGGTTGTTATGCCATTCACCGGCCAGCATGCCGGGTCTCGTTTGGTTGATAGAGAGATTACTGCGGTCGAAATCGATCCCGTCGCGATGTTTGTTTTTGCCGCCGCCGTGACCGGAGTAGTTAAAGGCCCGGATGAACGTAAACCACAACATGGCGGCGGAGAACAGGGCACAGGCCAGCGCCGGGCCGCCTATGAGCCAGAACGCGGCGAACCAGAAGCCCCAGTTGAGCAACCAGATCAGGACGGTATATAACGGGCTGGCGATCGATCCCCATTTTTGGTATTGTTTAAAGGAGTTCATCCGGACTCCCGTGTGTTTCATAAAATGCGTGGCTTTTCGATAGGCCGCTTCGCTGAGATCGGGGGAAACGCGTTGATGGTTGTATTCGGCCAGCATGCAATACCAAAAACCCGCCAGCGGATTATAGGGGTCGCCCGGCTCATCCGATTTACAATGGTGGACATGATGCGAAACCACATAGGTCTCTTCGGGGACCGTTTTGATCACCAGGTTTTGGGTGATGATCCGCCATATCGGATGGCTGAACCCATAGGATTTGTGCGTGCAGTACCGGTGATACCAAATGGTTCCATGCGTACCCATGATCATCATACTATACACGACAACCGCGATCATCAACGGCCAGGAGAAGTATTTGAATAAAAAGAGGAAAAAGAAAGGCAGCATACCCACCAGCATCAGGACGCTTACAAAGGAGATCCAGTTCTTCCGCGTTTTGAAGATATTCATGCGGGAAAAGGCTTCGGACCAGAGTTGTTTTTTCGTAGGGATGATCAGTGAACCTTGAGCGTCTTTCCAGCCATAAGAGGGAGCAAAGAGTAAGTCGTCGATAAACGTGGATTTTGGCATTCTGGCGGCGAGATTTAGGTTAGAACGTAAGATATACGTTTTTAGTGCTTTGTCGCGCGGCCGCCAAACTTTTTTAAGTGTAATCCAAAGAATATATAAAATAACCCTATACTGATGAACGCAAATGCCGTCCACACCACGAGGGTGAAAACGCCCAACGACGGGTTCCAAAGGATCATAAACGAAAAGATCGCGCCGGCGACACCCAGCAGACCCATCCACGCCCGCTCGGGCCAGATCACGGGAAGATCGAAGGTCCGGCCGATAATGGCGATGCTCCGGAATAAAAGCCAGAACCCCACGAAATAGGGTAGGGCGACGGCCGTGATCACGGGGTTGACGATCAGCAGCGCGCCGATCAAAAGATCGAGTATACCGCCGGCGAGATGCCAGCCCCAGCCGTGTACCGTGCGGTAATTGCCGATAGCGAAGGTGATTTCTAACAAACCATTAACGATAAACACGGTTTCGAACACCACGCTCAATCCCGCAAAGGTGGCCAGAGGGTGGTTCATTACCGCCAACCCCAGCAGGATGAGCGCACATCCCAGCAAAATGAATATCCACCAGTAGCGTACAACGTGGCGGATCTCCGTGATTAGGTTCATGGTTTACTGTTGTTCTCACAATTTAACGAAATTCCCTATTTTCAGGGTATGAACTTTCTTGGTAACCTCATCTGGCTGGTCTGTGGCGGGCTTCTCGCGGCGCTGGGCTATATCATTGGCGGTTTCGTGTTGTGTCTCACGATCGTGGGTATCCCTTTTGGCATTCAATGTTTCAAGATCGCCAGCCTGGAGCTATGGCCGTTTGGCCGAAAGATCGTCCCCACCAATAGCAGCATGGGCTGTCTTTCGCTGATCTGCAATATCATCTGGCTGATATGCGGCGGCCTCTACACCGCGCTGGTGCACCTCGTCTTTGCGGCGCTTCTCGCCATCACCATCATCGGCATTCCCTTTGCGCGGCAGCATCTCAAGCTCATGGAGCTGAGCCTGATGCCCTTTGGGAAGGCGATCGTGTGATCGTCCCGCGCCCGGCGAGCCTCCCTTCCGCATCGGACGTCTTAACCATGTTCGGCATCGTCTTGCTCAACTCGCCGAAACGCATGGGTCCCTCCAGCAGTAGCCAGATAATGGGCGGCTTCCATTTGCCGCCGATGACGTCGATGGTCGCGGTGATGGGGCAGTCTTCCGCGTCGTGGTATCGGGCAAAAATTTTTTTTACAGGCATAATTCAATTGGGATGTCAATTGCGACCTTTTGGTAATTGCTGGACAAAAGGGTAACTACTTGACAAAAGTACAGGATTGTCTAAATTTGACGAAAAATCAGCAGCACAATGAAAATTATAATTGTCGGCGCCACGGGCACGATCGGGAAGCACGTGGTCAAGGCCCTGGAAGCAGGAAATGAGATCGTCAAGGTAGGTTCGAAAAGTGGCGACGTGCAGGTCAATATCAGTGATCCACAGTCGATAAAGAGCATGTTCGAAAAGATCGGTTCCTTTGATGCGTTGGTAAGTACGGTGGGGGAAGGCCATTTTGGCCCACTCGCAAAAATGACGGACACCGAATTTCGTGTGAGTGTCAACAGCAAGCTCATGGGCCAGGTCAATCTGGTGCTGATCGGCCAGCACTACATCAACCCCAAAGGTTCCTTCACACTCACATCCGGCACGCTGGGCGATGACCCCGTGGTATACGGCGCTTCCGTGAGCAGCATCAATGCGGCCCTCGATGGCTTTGTCCGCGGCGCCGCCATCGAGCTCGAAAAGGACGTTCGAATCAACTCGATCGCCCCCGACGTCGTCGTAGAATCACCCGGTTATTTTCCCTTCTTCCCTGGCCATATTCCCGTTTCGATGAACAAGGTAGCTCAGGCCTACGTAAAAAGTGTCCTCGGCGCCGCGACCGGCAAGACTTATACCGTGGTAGAATAAATTGCGCGAATACTTGCAAAAAGCGCCGAATGGCGCTTTTTTTGTTCGTTCGATAATAAATATTTTCATCAACTTTGTTTGGTAAACAAAGTTGTCTTGCTCTATGAAATATGAGGTGTACAGAGATATTGGGGTAACGGATGACTTCAGCCTCTTCGAATTCTTCAGCATAGGGAAAAACGGAGATATTTTAAAGCGAGTGACCTTCACTAGAACCGAAGATGACAGGGTTTATAATTTGGCATTTGGTGATGTGGATGAAGCGGATGAGATCGATGACTACGTTGTTACGGATAATGGCGATAGGAACAAAGTGCTTGCAACTGTGGCTTTCATTGTCGAAGCCTACACACGGAGATTTCCGGATCATTGGATATTATTCAGGGGTAGTACACAAGAACGGCTGCGTTTATATCGCATGGCTGTGGGGTTACATCTCGAAGAACTCTCGGTTTTATATGAGATCTGGGCATTGGTTGATGTTGGAATTGTGAAATTTCGCAAGAATCTGAAAATCAATGCCTTCTTAATTCGAAGAAAAAATCGTAACTTTAGCATATGAAACGTGTCACCAAATATAAAAGTGAAATCACCGGTACTGAGGTGACGTTTACTGTAAGTGAGAAGTTGAACAAGCTTAAGGGCAAGGTACTAGCGCCTAAAAAGCTGGCCGAGGCCAACGAACTCCTACGAAAATTGAAGACCCCACTTCCGAAGTAGCTTTTTTTCGTAAGAGCCCGCGCGCAGCGCGGGTTTATAATTTTTATGATTCCCGGAATAACCTTTATCGAAACATTCGTTACGGACCCGCAGCCGCTGTATGCTCATCTCGAGCGTACAATTCAATGGGACCAAAGGATGGTGGCACGCAAAACAGCCAGTTACGGCAAGGCGTATAACTATTCGCAGATGGAATATCCTTTCCAACCCTTTTTGCCCGAGCTCAGCCAGCTGAACGAAGAAATTGGCGCAACACTTGGCTTTGTTCCGGACAACTGCCTGATCAACTTCTATCCCGACGGAAGATCTAAAATGGGCTATCATTCCGACCAAACCGATATCCTCGAAGCCGGCACGGGTATCGTGATCGTTTCATTAGGTGAGACCAGATCATTGACGTTTCGAAATATAGCCGACCAGGAAAATAGAAAGACCTATGACTTGCCATCCGGCAGCCTGATCTACATGACGCAGGAGGTCCAGAGCCTTTGGCAACATGCGATCCCCAAATCCGACACGTCAAACGGCAGAATGAGCCTAACCTTTCGGCGATTGAAATAATTCTCATTCACCTCGCCAATATCCTGATCTCGACCCTCCTATTCTCGGCCCGCTGCTCCTCATTTTCCTCACGCGGATACAATTTCCCCGATGCCCCGAACCCGGCATAGCTCATGCGCCTTTTGGCGATGCCGAGCCGCACCAGATAATCGTAAACATATTTGGCCCGCTGGACGGAAAGGTTGGGCTGCATCGTTCCCAAATCGGCCCCGTCGATGCCATCCGGCAAACAACAAATATGCCCCTCTATCTGTATCCGCAGCCTGCGGTTGGCTTTCATGGCCCTTGCCAGCTCGTCGAGGATGAGATTAGACACGGGCAACGGGATATGTCTCCCGGGGTAGAAATTGACGTCCCGCAGCGGGATGGTACTGCCCACCGCAACCGACGAATCCATAACGGCATCGTATATCGTTTGCTTCGGCGATGACGGCGCTGACGACGGTGATGACAGCGACACAGCCGTCACGGCGCTATCCCGTTGCTCCGGCGCCACCGCACGCAAAGAAACGGTATCGCGCGACGAAGCCACTACACTGTCCCGCCGCACAGGCAGCGTGCCGGCGACGATGTCCGCATGCCCGCGGCGGAAAAGGATCTCCACCCTTCGGTTGGCCGCCCGTTCGGAATCGGAACCATTGCCGGCGACAGGACGCTCTTTGCCGTAGCCCGTCGTCTTTATCCGATCTTCCGCTAGCAGACCCTTGGCGACCAGATAGTTCTTAACCGCAAGGGCACGCCGAACCGAAAGAGTCTCGTTGTAACCCGAACTACCGATGCTATCCGTATAGCCCGATACCAGGGCCGTCTCGCCGCGAGTGACTACCGTATGACCAGGCCGGCCAACCGTGCCCCCCACGCTAGCGCCCATAGTAAAAAAGCTATCGATCTCACCCTTTGCAGAAGCGGACAACTGATAGCTATCAAACGCGAAATGCACGACAAGCGGCCCCGCCTCCTGGGCGCAGACATTCCCGGATAAGATGATGGCGGAAATAAGGATTGCTATAAGGTGTTTGTTCATCGGTTGCGGCTTGCAAGGTGTCCTGTAAAATACAAAAATCGCCGGGATGCGCGCTAAAAAGCAAAATCGCTATTTTCGCGCCATGCAAACCTTTCGTTCTCTCTCCCTGCTGTTCGCGCTTCTCGCGCTGCAAATAATCACCTTTGCACAAGAGGCGCAAACGCCGCAACCCGACGCCGGCCGCTATCCCCTGATCCCCTGGCCGAGCTCGCTGACGCCGGCCGCCGGCGAGGTGACCATCGACGCCCGGACCCCCGTGCTCGTCGAAGCGGGGCCAGGCCTCTACACAAACGAAGTGGAATACCTGCAAAAGGCCTTGGGCCACTATCTCGGCCCGCAGGCGGCACAGCAGGGGGACCAGGCTTCCGGAAGGAGCACCACGATCATCATAAAAGACGACCCTGCCCTCACGACCCCCGAAAGCTATACGCTGACCATCGAGCGTAAAAGCATCCGGATAGCCGCGCATTCCCCCGCCGGCCTGTTCTACGCCATCCAGACCCTGCGCCAACTGATGCCGGCCGCATTCGAGAACGCTCATGGCGATAGGTTGAAGGTCCCCTGCGTAGCCATAAAAGATCAGCCGGCCTATTCCTGGCGCGGGATGATGTTGGATGTCAGCCGTCATTTCTTTGGCGTCGACTATGTGAAGAAATACATCGACATGATGGCGCTGTACAAATACAACAAGCTCCATCTGCATCTCACCGACGACCAGGGCTGGCGGATCGAGATAAAGAAATACCCGCGGCTCACCAGCATAAGCGGCTGGCGTTCCTTCAACGACCAGGACTCGGCCTGTTTGAAGCTGGCCAAACAACTCGACAACCCGGATTTCGAGCTCGATCCTGCCCACCTTCGCCACGAGAACGGAAAGACCCAATACGGCGGCTACTATACGCAGGAACAAATGAAGGCGATCATCCGGTATGCGGCCGAACGCCATATCGAGATCATCCCCGAGATCGACATGCCCGGCCATATGATGGCGGCCATCGCGCTCTATCCCGAGCTGAGCTGCAGCGGCGAAAAACCCAGCGACTGGCGGCATGGGTTCAGCACACCGGTGTGCCCGATCAAAGAAACCGCACTGGATTTCGCGAAAAACATCTTCACCGAGATAGCCCAGCTCTTCCCCTCCCAATACATTCATATCGGCGGCGACGAAGTGGACATGACCAGCTGGAAGAATTCACCGCTCTGTGAGCAATTCATGCAAGAGCATCATTTTACCAGCCTCAACCAGCTTCAGAGTTGGTTCAATGATTATATGGAAGCCTTTTTTAAAAGTAAAGGCAAGACGCTTATAGGCTGGGATGAGATCGTCGCGGGCGGGATCGACTCCAATGCCACGGTGATGTATTGGCGGACCTGGGCGAAGCAGGCGCCGTTGCAGGCGACCCGCAATGGCAACAAGGTGATCATGACGGCGGACGGCCCGTTGTATTTCGATGCATGGCCGGACCGGAACAGTCTTAGCGCGGTCTATCATTACAACCCCGTCGACCCGGTCTATGGCCTGAATGCTGCCGAAGAACAAAATGTCATCGGCGTGCAGGGCAATCTCTGGAGCGAGCGTGTACCCACGGGCGCCCGCGCCGATTATCTGGTGATGCCCCGGATGACGGCGCTGGCGGAGTTAGGATGGACACACAAAAACCTCTACGAATCTTATCTGCAGCGTCTGGACCATCAATACGACCGGCTCGACCGGCTGCATATTCGTTATCGCCTGCCCGATCTCACCGAACTCAGCGAACACCGCGTCTTCATCGATACCGCTTCTTTTTATATCGCTCCGCCCACGCCGGCGTTCACGATCCGCTACACAGATAAGGGCTTTCCGACGAGGAACTCGCCGGTGCTGGATCATCCGTTGCACATCGATCACAGCCGGGAAATAACGGTAGCCGCTTTCACCGCCACCGGCAGGAGAGGGGATGTACAGACCATTTCGTTCGACCGGCAAGAGTATGCACCGGCCGTCACCGGCGACGACAACGTCAACGGCAGTAACAACATGACCCGTGGCCTGCAAGTCAGCCTCTTCCACGGCGAATTTCAGCGCACGACCGACATGCCCGCTAAAGCGGACAGTAGTTACGTCTCGGCCGACGCTATCTTACCAGCCTTGCATCCGGATGCGTATGGATTGCAATTCCGCGGGTTCATCGATGTGCCGGCCACCGGCATCTATAGCTTTTTCCTGACCTCCGACGACGGCAGCGCCCTTAAGATCGCGGGCCGCCCCGTGGTCGACAACGACGGCGCCCATTCCAGCCAGGAACGCAGCGGCCAGGTGGCCTTGAGTAAGGGGCTACAGCCTATCGCCCTCGACTATATGGATCTCGGAGGCGGGGGAGCGCTGGAGCTGCGCTATAGCATCGATAACGCCAAGCCGCAGCCCGTGCCGGCCTCGTGGTTCCGGCATTGAAATTACTTCGCTGGGTTAAAACCCGGTTAAATAGCGTTAAAAGCCGGATTAAAGTTGATCGCAGGTATGGGAAACGCGCTGTTGCCATATTAACTTTAGTACAGGCCCGTCCCAAAGATGAAGCCTGCACCCCATGACCTATCTAAGACACCAATGTTCGGTTGCATTTGCCCTCGTTCTGCTCATAGTCATCTGTGTGCAATCCACGGGCGCATTACCATCACAAGGGCCGGATGCCAATCCCGGCCGGAATACACCGACTTGCCATTGTTGTCATGGTAAACTTTTCGTCAAGCTCGACCGGCGCTTCAATCTCAAACCGGTGTTTCTCCCGCCTTCGCGCGTGATTGGCCCGGATGGTCCGGCAAAACGGCCTAAAATTTCCTTCCGCATTTTTCTTTGCCTGCTACACACCGGTGCCGGCACGACGGCCAGATGGCGTGGCCCACCCAACGTTTCCCCGATTGTTGACTCACATCCGGACGAATGTCCGGGCCGTTGCTAGCATAACCTATAAAAATACTTTTATGCGACCCCAATTACTAACGTTCTTGACGGGGATGGTCCTTCTTATGTCCCACTGCCAGGCGGAACATAAATGGACTAAGACTATTATTACCACGGATCGCGTGGTGATCCGAATCTATAAACCCGCAATACTGGGTTATACCGACAGCACCCTCATATCCCGATCCGTCATTTCCGTGATGGATTGGGCAGAAGACGATCCCATCTTCGGGACGATCTGGACGACGGCGAAGGTGACCTGGGATCCTGCTAAAAAGCTGGCGACGATCCGCTCGTTGCATGTCGACGATATGATCCTGCCTGATGATACCCTTCGTGACGATATCCGCTACTTAACCGGGGTGATCGAATTCCGTATACCGGTCATCATGAGTTATTCACCGGTCGAGCGGGTGTTGTCGGTGGCCGATCGGCACAGGCAGGACATCCCTTACACCCAAAAGGATACCACGAAGCCGCCGGTGATCTATTACCGGGCCCAACCCACCGCGCTGGTGCTGATCGACGGCACTCCGAGACTAAAGCGAAATGAACAATGGGGTGTCGATGTGGTAGAGAACAGCGCGTTTGTGATCGTCAAAGACGCGGATGGAAAATTCTATCTCTATGGCGGTGGTCACTGGTATGCGGCGCCGGCAGCGACGGGGCCATACGCATATACGCAAGACAAGGTAAGCCGGACCTTGCGCAAGATCGCACGGGGTTTTGAGAAAGCAGCCCGGAAAGATGGCGTCGACCTGCCCGGCGGCAAAGATGCGCCCGTGTACGCCATCATCGTAAGCACGGTACCAGCCATCCTGATACAGTCTAACGGCGATCCGCAGCCAGCAAGGGTACCGGGCACTTCACTCGTGTATGTACAGAACTCCCCAAACGACGTTTTCTTCGACACCGCTACCTATGTCTATTATGTGGACGCCGGCGGTGAATGGTACCGGTGCGATGCCCTCAAGGATTCCGGCAATTGGCAGCCCGTCCCACCGCGGGCGCTCCCGGCGGACTTTTCGAAGATACCGGCGCAATCGGCTAAGGCGGAGGTGTTGTCCAACGTGCCGGGTACTGCGGCGGCGGCCGAAGTGGAAAGGGAAAACGATGTGCCCACGGTGCAAAAGATCGATCGCGACGCCACGACTACCGTGGATTACGACGGCCCGCCAAGCTTTAGTCCTATCGAAGGGACGAGACTGCAGTATGCTACCAATACCTGTGCGATCGTGTTACTCTACGATGGGTTGTATTACACGGTCGACGACGGCTTTTGGTTTGTGGCAAACGATTCCCGGGGCGACTGGCTGGTGAGCCTCCATCGGCCGGCAGGTCTCGATCTGATCTCGCGTGGCCATCCGGCCTACCGGTCAAGGTTTGTGAACATCTACCGGACGCTACGGGATTTCGTATGGGACGGTTATCTGCCAGGGTATCTCGATGGTCCTTCGGGTGGATGCGAAATCGCCGAGACCCAGGATTATGATCTTCCCGACGATGCCTGGTGTTTCGATCTCGATTTTGTTTTTGGGTGGGGTGGGGGATGGAATGACGGTTATTACTGGCTGGACCGCCATCACCGGTACTATGGCGCGGGCGGCTTCGGCGGGAAATGGGCGCATTGGAGCTATCGCCATGGTCATGACGCTCGCACGCGGAATGGCGGGTCGTGGACGTCCCGGGGGCAATTTCGGCCGCGACACACGGGCTCCCATCACTAATCGCAAAAAGCATATCCATAATCTCAAATCCGCCATGCGAACTACCGCTGCAGGTGATAGATTTACAGTTATGAAGATCGGTTTATTTGCCATCGGGCTGGATAGCTACTGGCCGCAATTCGCAGGTCTCGAAGAAAGATTGCAAGGCTATCTGCAAAAAGTCGCAGCCAGGCTGACCACACCCGCCGTACAACTCGTCAACGCCGGGCTCATAGACACCACGGACAAGGCCTTTGCCGCAGGAAAACTATTCCGCTCGGAAGATGTCGAGCTGATCTTTCTGTATGTCTCTACCTACGCACTTTCCAGCACGGTCCTCCCCGTAGTCCAGCAGGCAAAAGTGCCGGTGGTGATCCTGGATCTGTCGCCCGCCGCCGCCATCGACTATGCCCGCTTCAACGCGCTTAAGGACCGCACGGCGATGACGGGCGAATGGCTCGCCTATTGTTCAGCCTGCCCCGTCCCCGAGATCGCCAATGTCTTCAGCCGCGTCAGCATCCCCTTCCACCAGGTCACCGGAATGTTGGAAAACGACGAACAATGCTGGCAGGAGATCGCGGAGTGGATCGAAGCCGCGAAAGTAAGGCACGTCATGCGCTACAACCGCCTCGGCCTCATGGGACACTATTACAGCGGCATGCTGGATGTCTATACCGACCTCACCCAGCAATACGCGAGCTTCGGCGGCCACATCGAACTGCTGGAAGTGGAAGAGTTGGCGGCCATGCGAAAACACATAACCAAAGCCGAAGCCCAACAGCAGTTGCAATTGTTCCGCGAGGTCTTCGACATCCGTCCCGACTGTGCGGAACAGGACCTCGAAGAGTCGGCGATCACCGCTATCGCGCTGGAACAATTGGTCACGAAGTACAAATTAGGCGCACTCGCTTATTATTACAAAGGCACCGGCAACCCCGAAAACGAACAAGCGATCGCCTCCATCATCCTCGGCAACTCCTGGCTCACGGCGGGTGGCGTACCCGTAGCCGGTGAATACGAGGTGAAGAATGCCCAGGCCATGAAGATCCTGGACAGCTTTGGCGCGGGGGGATCGTTTACTGAATATTATGCCATGGACTTCGAGGCGGATGTAGTGCTCATGGGACATGACGGACCGGGACATATCGCCATCGCCGAAGGCAAGACCATCGTAAGGCCGCTCTCGGTCTATCATGGAAAGGTAGGTCGCGGCCTGTCGGTAGAGATGTCTGTAAAGAAAGGGCCTGTCACTCTACTGTCAGTAGTAGAAAAACCAAAAGGTGGCGGACTCTTCCTGCTGATGGCCCAGGGGGAGTCGGTGGCCGGCCCCATTTTGCAGATCGGCAATACGAACAGCCGGTACCGGTTTCCCGGCGGAGCGAGAAATTTCGTCAACCGCTGGAACAGCTATGGCCCTGCGCATCACTGTGCCGTCGGCGTTGGCCATCTCGGCACGCGGCTCGAAAAATTTGCCGCACTCGCGGGGATGGAGATCATTAAGGTGTGATCTTATCTTTTCCACTTTAGCCGAAGACTATTGCTTACGACGCTCACGCTGCTGAGCGCCATCGCCGCGCCGGCGATCATCGGGTTGAGCAAAAAACCCGAAAAGGGATAGAGCACACCCGCCGCCACCGGAAGGCCGATGACATTATAGATAAAAGCCCAAAAGAGATTTTGCCGGATCGTTGCGACGGTTTGCCTGGACAGCCGGATGGCCTGCGGTATCCGCGAGAGATCGGAAGCGATGATCGTCATTTTGGCAACATCCATGGCGATGTCGCTGCCCTTGCCCATGGCCATGCTCACATCGGCCGTCGCCAGCGCGGCGCTATCGTTGATCCCGTCGCCGACCATGGCGACGATCTTTCCCTGTTGCTGTAACGCGCGAACAAATTCCGCCTTGCCAGACGGCAAAACCTCCGCCTTATAATGTTGTATCCCCGCCTGCCGCGCGACGGCGCTAGCTGTGGCTTCATTATCCCCAGTGAGTAGATGGACATCGATGCCCATCGCCTGCAACTCCCGGATAGCCCCAAACGAGCTTGCCTTGATCTTGTCCGCGATAGCCAGCACCGCCAGCGCTTTCCGGCCATCCGCAAACCAGGTAACGGTGCTGGTCAGCTTGCTCCATTCATCGGCTTGGGCAAGCAATTCAGGCGCCATGCTAATGCCATTCTCGACAAGAAGCCTTTTGTTACCCGCCAGCCACACATTGCCATCGAAGGTTACAGCTTTCACGCCCATGCCCGTGATGCTCTCAAAAGAAGAAAATCCCACGAGCTTCGTACCCGCAAAATGCCTTACGATGGCTTCAGCCAAAGGATGTTCGGAAAGCTTTTCCAGGCTGAACAATACCCGTCGGGTGCTTTCGTCGTCGTCGAGCCATTTGACACCAGTGACTTCCGGCCGGCCTTCGGTAATGGTCCCCGTTTTATCGAGTACCACCGCATTTACCTTTTTCGCCAGCTCGAGGCTTTCCGCATCTTTGATCAGGATACCCTGTTCGGCGCCCTTGCCTATGCCGACCATGATGGCCGTAGGTGTAGCCAGCCCGAGGGCACAGGGACAGGCGATCACCAGCACCGTTACGGCCGCAAGCAGACCCTGCACCATACCGTTAGGCCCCCCAAAAAGAAGCCATAAAAAGAACGCAAGAAAGGCGATCCCGAGCACCACAGGCACGAAGATGCCTGCAATCCGGTCGACAAGCTTCTGCGCCGGCGCCTTGCTGCCCTGCGCATCCCGGACCATGCCGATGACCTGCGCAAGCATCGTCTCTTTACCCACTTTTACCGCCCGAAATTGGAAACTGCTCTTCTGGTTGAGCGTCCCGGCAAAGACCTTTTTGCCAGCGGTCTTCAACACGGGACTTGACTCTCCGCTGAGCATGCTCTCATCGACATAGGACTCGCCGGAAACCACGAGCCCGTCTACCGCGATCTTCTCGCCGGGCTTAACCAGGACAACGTTGCCCGGCCGCACCTCTTCGATAAGCACGGGGCTTTCCTGCCCCTCCGCGTCGACCACCGTCACCGTCTTGGGTTGCAGCCCCATAAGCTTTTTTATCGCGGAAGAAGTGTTGCCCCTGGCTTTTTCTTCGAGCAACTTCCCCAACAGCACAAACGCGATGACCACGGAGGCGGCTTCGAAATACAGAGGTGCTTTCCGAAGGTGCCAAAAGCCGGGAAAAAGCAGGTTGAAGACGCTAAAGCCATACGCAATGCCGGTGCTCAACGCCACCAGCGTATCCATATTGGCCCGCCGGTGTCTCGCCTGCTTCCAGGCATTGACAAAGAAGTCCCTGCCGAGCCAACCCACCACCGGCGTTGCAAAGAGCCATAGGAACTCGCCCGCATAGGGCATGTCCATGAAGAACATACCGATGACTACCACGGGCAGCGATACCAACACGGCTAAAACAGTCCTCCGCCGAAGCACAACGAATCGCGCCCGCTCGATGGCTTCCAGGACCTCGACACGGGTATCTCCCTCTTCCAGCAACAGGTCATATCCTATGGACCTAACGGCCTTTTGCAACGTCTGCGGACTGGTGCTCTCCGGCCGGTATTCTACGGCGAGATCGCCCGTGGCAATATTTACGGCGGCAGATACAACACCCGGAGCGCTCCGGACGATGCTTTCGGCGCTGTGGGCACAGGAAGCGCAGGTCATATGCAGCACGGGGAAGGTTTTCGAGATCGTTTCCATACCTGCAAAGTTGACAAGAAACCGCCGCCAGGCCGTTACACTATTTTGGTTTTGATTTACAAGATTTACACCTTGTCGAGGGGTTTTCGTTTGTCTTCCCGGATCTGTTTGAAATGGCTTGGGGTAAGCCCCGTGATCTTTTTGAACTGACTGCTCAGATGGGCGACACTCGAATAGTTCAGCCGGAAGGCGATCTCGCTGAGCGAAAGCTCGTCATAGACCAGCAATTCCTTTACCCTCTCGATCTTTTGGGCGATAAAATATTTTTCGATGGTCGTACCCTCGACGTCCGAGAAAAGATTGGACAGATAAGGATAATCGTGATGAAGTTCTTTGCTTAATAAAACACTAAGATTTGCATGCGTATCGCCCTCCTGATGATGAACCAGCTTGATTATGATCGTCTTTATCTTTTCGATGATGCGGCTTTTTTTGTCATCGATCAATTCAAAACCCAGCCGGACCAGTGAATTGCGCAGCAGGTCTTTTTCGTCAGCCGTAAGCGCTTTAACCAGCTCGACCTCGCCGAGCTTTACGCTGGTCGCCGCAATACCCAGCCTGTTCAATTCATTTTGCGCCACCATGATACACCGGCTGCACACCATATTTCTGATGAAAATTGTCGAACTCATGGGACGAAAATACGATATAGTGACAAAAGTCACCGAAGGGACCAAAGGCTATCGTTATCTTTGCGGCCATGTCAATCCCCCGCGATCCATCTGACCATGAAATCCCGCCCCGCACACCCGGCTTTCTGCCCAGCTTGTTGTCGCAAAAATGCCCCCGCTGCCGGAAGGGCCATATGTTCAAGACCCGAAATCCCTACGATCTCCGCGAGTTCATGAAAATGAACGACCGATGCCCCGAATGTTCCCAACTGATGGAGATCGAGGTGGGGTTCTATTACGGCACCAGCTATGTAAGCTATGCGATGGCGGTCGCGTTCTCGGTCGCCACCTGCGTCGCGTGGTGGGTGATCATCGGTTTTTCGCTGGACGACAGCAGATTCTTTTGGTGGATGGGGGTAAACATCGTGCTGCTGATCCTGGTGCAGCCCTACCTGATGCGGCTGTCGCGGGCGATGTGGCTGGCATTTTTTGTCCGCTACAATGCGAACTGGCGCTCCGAAAAACCCGATGAGCCGGAACGGCTCGGAACCCGTC
This sequence comes from Chitinophagaceae bacterium, assembly GCA_025934485.1. Classification (GTDB taxonomy): domain Bacteria; phylum Bacteroidota; class Bacteroidia; order Chitinophagales; family Chitinophagaceae; genus Puia. Next base: position 3,570 of record JAICXX010000100.1, on the reverse strand, counting down.
CACCCTCAGAGAGCCTCCCACCCTCAGAGAGCCGCCCACTCCTGGCGGACGAAGGCGGAGAATAAGTACTTTCTTATAAAAAAGGAAAAATTTCCAATCGCGGAGTGCACGTTTCGCTGCCGTTCTTCGTTTCTATTACAAGAGATCCAATTCCGTGAAAAATCTGCTACCCCTCTTTTTTGCTCTGCTGAGCTTATCATCCGTGGCGCAACAATGCCCGGGCGGCGGAGTCGATTTTTCTTCGGCTGTCCTATTCGACCCGGGCTGGATATATGGTTGCAATACCGGCACCTCCTGCAACGGCGGCGTCAATTTCAGCAACCTCACCGCCTGTCAGCCTACCACCGCATTGGATGCCTGTGCACCTGCGCCGTCCTGCGGCAATGTCGCCCAGAACGGATCGAACATCTGGTTTAAATTCTATCCCCTGGGCCCGACGGCCACCATCTCCTGTTTTCAAAATACTTCGCTCGTCATCTGTATCCAGGCTTTCTCGGGTGGTCCGGCCTGTGGTTCGCTCACGGAGATCGGATGTTCAAAGTCCGGCGGACCCAGCAGCGGTGTTCAATTAAGCCTCACGGGCCTCTTGCCCGGGCAACTGTATTATTTCCGGGTCTTCGGCAGCAGCACGCCGCAGTCCCAGCGTACCGGTATCTACTGTTTCTGCGGCACCACCGGTTTGAACAACGTTGTCTTACCCGTTGCGCTGGAGAGTTTCAGAGGATTTGTCGCCGGGGATCGGGTCGATCTCGAATGGACGACACCCCCGTCGGGCAACTACGACTATTTCGAAGTCCAAAAAAGTACAGATGGCAACACCTATTCGGATATTGCCCGCGTCGAAGCAACGACACCCCCCCCGTATAGCTATCTCGATGACCCCGGCATCGCCGATACCCTTTTTTACCGGCTCAAGCTATACACCAATGACAATAACTATGCGTATTCGGCGGTGATCCCCATAACGCAACAGGCGAACGACGGCCTCCGTTTCTATTTTGACGCAAGCAGCAAGGAGCTGCAGATCACGGTCAGGCAGACTACCTCGGTGGCTATCGTCGGCGCCGCCGGAATGCTAATAAAGACCCTCGTGCTGACACCAGGCAGGAATTATGTATCGGTGGCCGGCCTCGCCTCGGGCATCTATTTTCTGCACGATACCCGAAACAATACGAACAAACGATTCTTTGTGTTCAATTAGGCCGGCCCGGAGATCACGCGGCCGGCACCATAGGCCCGCACCGACTCCACCAGCGGCCGTATCCTTTCTTCCGTCACATGCGTCAGCGGCGACGGCGCCTGGCCATTCATCAGCCGCGCATCCTCCGCGGTAAGCGCCTCCACGTTCACTCTACCGGGCAAAAAATGAAATTCGCAGCCGCCAAGCAGGCTCCCCGGAATATTATCGGCAATCATCTGCCGCCGTTTCTCGGCGTCGGTAAAATACAAACACACGATAAAAAAGAACAAGCGTTTCGTACTCAACCGTGGTTGGTTCAGCCACAGCCAATCCCTGACCAGCATTTCCCCCTGGTATACGGGTGTCCCGATCACCAGGAAATCACAGGCGGAAAGGATAGAACCGTCCAGCCTCTCCGGATCGATCTTCGGTATCCGCAGTTCTTTTTTGATCCATTCGGCATATTGTTGCGTAGTGCCATAACGGCTTTTATAAACGATCACGCCGTCGGGAGATGTTGCCATGTTATGCGACTTTGCCCAAAGATAGTCAGCTCATAGATTTATTTTTGTTTATATTCGAGGCCAAAATCAGGACTTTTTGAGTGATCAACGTGTAAACCCGGCGAAGCTTTCAAGAGAACGAAAACTGGACATCTGCGCCGCCTGTCATTCCGGGATTCGCACGAGCCTAACGCCGCCGTTCTCTTTCGTGCCCGGTGACACCTTGTGAAATTATTTTGGTCCCGGACCGTCCATCGATACAAGCCATGTGGAAGTACACGGCAACCAGTACGGGCTGCTCGCAGAAAGCAAATGCTTCAAGATCAGCGGGACCATGGAATGCCGCACCTGTCATGCTCCACATCAGCAGGAAGAAAACGATCTCGCGGCATTTTCGCAGCGCTGCATGAACTGTCACCAATCATCCGCGATGGTCAAGCTGCACAAAAACGCCGGGTACATCCCGAACGACGTCGGCGACATCACCAAAACCGCCGGCGACGTCACCCGCAACTGCATCGATTGCCATATGCCGGTTCAGGCATCCTCTATCGTGACCCTGATGGTGCCGGGCAAGAAACAGCTGGCACCATTGTTTGTCCGCAATCACCGGATAGCCGTCTACAAGCGGCTAGATCAATTTGAAGATAAAATACAACGCCACTAAACCCAGCGCGATCACCAGCCCGATAACGATCGCCTTTGCCTTGGTCAGCCGGTCCGAGAGCTCGCGTACCAGCTCATCCGATCTTTCGCGGGTGGCGGCGTCGGAGCGCGTAATCTCCGCGAGGCGGTTTTCGAGATCCTGCACCTTGTGCTGATAATTCAGCTCGATCTGCTTCGAGAGATCGGCGATCAGCTTGGTCTTCGAGTTGTTGAGATCGTCCAGCGTCTTGTTGTACAGGTCATGAAAATAGCCGCCCAATGCCGTAGGCGTGATAAAGAATTTGTCGGCGATCTTTTGCAGCAACGGTTCATCGGAGCTGTGGCCAAGCGCCGTGATGAAAATGCAACGAAGCCCCAAAGCAGTTTCGCTGAGGGCGGGGTTGTCGAAGATGCTCATGTTCTCGCCCCCGCCGCGGGCGATCACCAGGATGTCCGCCTCCTCGTTCGAGCGAAGCGCATGCGTGATCTCCGACACCTGGGAAAGATTCGCCCGGACATACTGGAACTCGTATGCCACCACCGCCTCCCGTAGCTGGTGCTTGATGTCCTGATCGACGATGGCGCCCTGTCCGACGATGATGGTCACGCGGATGGACTTTTGCTCGAAAAGCCGTTGCCGGATAAACGAATCGGCGTCCTTGTAGCCGGCTTTTACTTTCTTCTGCACGAGCGCGAGCCCCTTCGTGGCGTGTTCGTCTACGATCCTTTCTTTTTTCCCGAGCAGCTCATTGAGGATCAACAGCATGTCGATACGGCCGCTACCCGCCTGAAACCGCTTGGAAAGATACACGGAGACCTCGACGAGCTGTCCCTCACGCAGCTGTGACCTGAGCCTTTCGGGAACGACAAGCGCCAGGCTGTTATCGCTGAACTCGTCCTTGAGGATATCGTAATACGAACCGTTGTAATTGACTCCCTTCCCGGCCCGGTAAATGCCCCTGGCAGCGAAGATCTTCTGGAGCAGGGGAGAGGTAAGAGAATTTCCCACCGTATTCAGGAGAGCACTCGGCGTATAGACCAGCTGCGGTTCTGCTGCGGTAATAGCGGTAATATTGGTGGTTGACATGAGATGCGGAACAAGGCCCGGGATTGTAACCAGACTTTTTACAAAGTTAGGAAACCATTTGCGTAAATTCGGACTATCTTGTCATCCGTTCAGCGGTGTGCTCAAAAATAAAATCATCCAATGAGAAAATTAATTTACAGTATCAATCTTACCAT
>JAICXX010000328.1 GCA_025934485.1 Chitinophagaceae bacterium | reverse complement strand
CAGCCAGCAGATCCTGGCGGTACCCAACAGGTACGCTTTGGGCGAAGCATGAAGGCGGAGGGTGCCGGCCTTCTCCTTCTCCAGGTAGATCAGCAGCGCGTCATGAAAGCTGTCTTTGGCCTGTTCGAGGGTTCCCCCCATCCGCCGGATCATGCGGGCGAAATCGGGGAAACTGTCCCTATAGAGGTTTATGAGGGGATCGTCGTTTTGTGTGGTCATCGCTATTGGTCTTTATAGTAAGTGTCTAAAAAGGTAGGATGATCACCGGGAAAAACAATAATTATTTCAGCGGTCGGGCGGCCACGCCTTCTTTGGTGATCTTGACGGGTTTGATATGGCCGTCCGCGGTGAATTCGAGGCGGTCGATGCAGACCACGCGGTGGTTGGCGTCCGTTTCGCCCAGGGGACGGCGGTGATAGACGATATACCAATCGTCCGTTGCAGGGACATGGAGCATCGAGTGGTGACCGGCGCCGGTGGCGATGGCGGTGTCCTGCTGCAGGATCTTGCCGATTCGTTGGAAGGGGCCCGTGGGTTTATCGGCTATGGCATAGGCAACCGAATAATCGGGTCCGGTCCAGCCACCTTCGGACCACATGAAATAATATTTACCGTCGCGTTCGATCATGTAGGGACCTTCCACATAGCCGTCAGGGGTGATCTCTTTGAAAGTTGTGCCGTCGGGGAAGGGAATAAACCCTTTGAAATCGGGCCGGAGCCTGGCGATGTTGCAATGCCGCCATCCGCCATAGATCATATAATACTGACCATCTTTGTCTTTGAAGATGGCCTGGTCGATGGGCTGGGCGCCGTTGTGGAATTTACCAATGAGGGGTTTGCCGAGATAGTCCTTATAAGGACCTTGCGGGTGGTTGGACACTGCCACGCCGATGCCCCCGATTGCCGAATCGTTCTGGATATCGTTAGCCGCGAAGAAGAAGTAATACTTGCCGCCTTTTTTTGTGATGGCTGGGGCCCACATGGCGCGATGTGCCCAGTGGATGGCATTGGTATCGAGGATATGCGAATGTTTGGTCCAGCGAACGAGGTCGGGAGAGGAGAAGGCGTCGAAGAAAATCTGTTTGTCGTATTTGTCGGAATAGGTAGGATAGACCCAGTAGGTCGAGTCGAAGATAGCTGCTTCCGGATCGGCATACCAGCCCGGAAAGATGGGATTGCCGGATTGGGCCGGGAGCGCGCTGTAGTCTTTGCCTTTGTGTGTTTGAGCGACGGACGGCACGGAGTACAATAGAAAAAGAATATATATAAGCTTGCGCATGGGTCTGAATTTGTTCCGGCTGCAATTTACATGATTAGTTTCGCCGCACGTCGAGGTCAAGGGCTTTGTTATGAGTTTTAACACCGGTGTTATAAAGGGTATCGACCATTTGGAAGAGTCTGGTGCTGTCCATTTGCCCGAACCAGGGATTTAAGGGATTGTGGTGAACGGCATTGAGATGCCATGTATCGGTGTGATACCAGGTATCGGATGCTATCCATTGTCTTTGGTCGTTATAGCGGATCAGCTTGACGGCAGTATTGTTATACGCGCTGGGGGCAACGGCGGGCATGGAGATCATTAAGGTGATGAATTTCCCCTTTTTGTCATACAGGCGTTTGAAGCCGTCCATGTGTGTATGGCTGGCGAGAAGACCCATGATGTTGTTCCGATAACGGGCGAGGGTATCCAGGAAATTATTCTGGATCGTGGTTTCGTTGATCCGGACTTTCGTCGTCCAGAAGGTTTTGCCTTTATAGACATCGACGCCGGGGGGGACATGCATCACGATGAGAGCGGTCTCGTGATGGGTCTTTGCCAGGTGGAGCTGATGACCGAGCCAGGACAGCTGCGCCGCGCATTGCACTTCGTGATCGGGGGAATGATAGTTCCAGGTATACAGGACGGTGTTGAGGACGATGATGCGCAGCCTGGCTTTGTGGAAGGCATAGCAGCCCAATTTTTGGTAGAGGTTATCCGAGCCGGGGATGATCTTTCCGTTTATCACGGGCCAGGCTTTTACGCCGGCGGTATCGTAGTCGAAGAGCGTGGGCGAGAATTTTCCGTAGTCGCTATCCGGCGAGTCGTTGTTGCCCGGGACGAAGAGCAGCGGGATATGCTGTTGTTGGGCGATGCCGCGGAGTTCTTTGAGCGTGATGCCCGCGTTCGTCATGGCGGTGGCCACTTTATTGGCGGGGACGTGGAGCGGCAGGTCGCCGAGGTAGATGATGAACCCCGGCGACTGGGTATGTAACAGGTGATGGATCTCGTTTACGACCGTATCCCACGTATCGATGCCTGCATTACGCGCAGCGGGAAGGATGGCGGCCTGGTCATCAGCGTCGTCGAGATGAATATCGGAGACGACGAGGAAACTTTTTTGGGCATGGGCGGAAGAGAACCAGCATATGGTGAGGATCGCGAGTGCTACTTTGTGGATGGGCGCCATGAGGGGTTTTCCTGCAAAGATAGGGCTAGGCTCGATTCCCCGGGTGTGATATCGACAAGGGCGTAGCGGGGTACGCCGTCGATCTTCATTTCGTCGAGGATGTCGACGACGTTCTTATAGGTGGCGTCTTTGGAGGGTTTGAGGATGACCTCGAACCATTTGGGGTCCGACCGGCGCTTTTTATCGAGGACGATATCACGGATAGAATGAAAGTCAGCGGTCTGGAGTTTGCTTGGGTCCTTGCCTTCATAGTAATAGATGAGATCACTTTTTGCGGGAATGAGGGTGATGACGGCATGTTCGGGGACATTGTCCTGAATAGGTGCGTCTTTTGGAAGGATGAGCTTCATGGCGGTGGGTTGTGTCAACGCCGTGGTGAAAACGAAAAAGGTGATCAGGAGGAAGCCGAGGTCCACCATGGGTGTGAGGTCTACACGGGTGGAACGTTTGTTTTTGGTGATTAGCTCTGCCATAGGGGTGTTTTTATAGTAAGACACGGGATGGAAGAGATTCCATAAGCCTAGACGCGGCTGGTCAATGAGGCGTTGCAGTAGCCGTGAGGCCGGCGTAGACGCGGCTTTCGAGTGGGGTCTTGGGTTGGAAGGCCGGTGGTGTGGGTTGCTGGCAGTATTCCGTGAGCCAGCGTTCGAGGCGAAGGTCCTGGTCTTGGGGGTAGGGTTCGCCGACGCCGAGATTTTGCGGCCATTGTTTGGCTGCGGTAATGAAGGCAAGCGCTTTTTTGCGCCGGCCTTTTTTTATTGCCTCTACGGCCTGCATGAGCTTGGCCTCGCGATAGAGGTCATGTCCGGAGGTTGCTCCTTCAGCGGGAAGGATATCCAGGTGGGTCAAAAGATAATCGGCCTTTGCATATTGGTGGTCGAGCAGCAGCGCTTTTGCATAGAGCGTAACCATACGATAGTCGGCGGGGTATTTTGAGAGGATATCGATGGCCTGGGGAATCTGGTTTACACGGAGGTAATATTCTGCCAGTAATTTTTGATAACGCCATTGGGAGTCGATGGCGGCCGCTTTTTTCAGGTCGGCGAGAGGGGAATCGGCGAGGGCTGCACGGAAAACATAAAAGGGGGCGAAGTCGGGCGTATCGCCGCAGGCGGCGAGCAATGTTTTGCATTCCGTGAGCCGGTTGCGATCGTGCTCGATAAGGGCCAGGAAATATTTTGGCAGCCAATGATCTTTTGTGAAGCTCTTGAGCATATGGGCGGTCTCCGCGCGGAAGGGGAAGACGCGGGTGGGGTCGAGACGGGCATAGTCCGGGCGCTGGTGGGAAAGGTAGGCTATCCAGAGCCCGATCTCGGCGTCTCGTGGGGACAATTGGAAGATTTTGAGCGCGTCATCCGTGTGCCCGAGTGTATAGTACCAGATACCCAATTCCAGGAATATTTGTTGTGGGAGCTCGTTACGGATTAAGGACAGGAAGTTTTGCTTGTTGGTTTCTGTGGGGTTGGTTAGGTAGCGTTCGCAGCGGGCGAAGTGATCGAGGGGATCGAGGCTATCCAGATGATCGAGCAGGGCGGCGTTGGCCGGGCGGTTGTACAGGGCCTGCAGGTGTAGCGCCTCGATGTTGATGGGATTCGCTAACAGCGCTCTTTCCGTATAGTCGCGGGCCCGGCCGTTGTTTCTTTCGAGCATGGCCAGCCGGGTGTAAGCGGCGCTTCTGAAGGCGGGGTCGATGGCGGCGATGTCATAGCCGTCTTTGGCGTTGATGGTATCGCCCAGCGCCTGGTTTGCCAGACCGTAAATGAAGTTGGCGGGTGCGTCTTCGGTGTTGATGCTAAGGGCGCGGGTGGCGTAATGCAGCGAGGCGTGGTAGTCGAGGTTGCGATAGAGGAGGGTGGCGTACTGAGT
>JAICXX010000262.1 GCA_025934485.1 Chitinophagaceae bacterium | reverse complement strand
GCCTTTCGAGTCGCTGACGAATGTATGCCCACGCAACTGTAGGGCGCGCCTGTGACAAAGTAGTGGCGGAGGTAGTGGTAGCATTGCAGTGGGTGCACAGGCGTAGGAGGCTTCAGACACGGGGTGTCTTGACGTCTTGACTGTGCATGCGTCTGCACATAATCTGATCTCGGTTTGGGCGACTACCGAGCCGCCCGCCAGGGCGAAGGTAATCGCCAGTAAGGTGTTTTTCATGTTTTTTAAGTTGGATCTACCGAGAGATGTCCAAATGTCTTGCCAAGCCGGTCTCTTTTGTGTTCAGGGAAATGAATAAGTTAACCTGCAACCCTAATTGCCATGTAGCTTCAAATAGTCCTTCTCTTCTTTAGTGATATCTACCAGCACATAATGCTTGATGCCCGTTTTTTGCAGGATATCCAGCAGGTCGACGGTATTCCGGTAGGTCGCTGTTGCAGCGGGCCGGAGCAACACCCAGCAAGCCGTATCCGTACTTTTCGCTTTTAGCAGGTCCGTGAGCTGTTGATAGCTGTATTTTCGGGCGTTTTGGATATTCCCGCTCGTATAGGCATAAACGTCATCTCCACCGGGAACGAGGATGACCAGCTGCGACGAAGCAGGCAGGGAAGCGGGAAGGACAGGGCTGTCCGATGCTATTTGGGGCAAGGAGAGCTTCATTTCGGGGGCCTGGCCGCGCATCATCTCCCGGAGCGGCGGCGCAGTGGGGACACCGAAAGCCCGCTCTTCGTTCGCGTCGGTAGAATCGACAGAACAGGTTGGCAGGCCGTGCTTTCGGCTGCCGCCGACGGTGGTCCCTTGGTGATGTCCCTGGCCGCACCGGACGAACGAGAGCGTCATGGCGACAGATAAAAGGATCAGATATTTCATGCGCGAGTTGGTTAGCCGGCGCACCAGGCGACAAGAATGCGGGACCCGAATATCCGTAATTCGGCAAGGGGATGATTGGAAATCAGTTGCTTGTGCTTTCACGGGTTGGCACGAGTTTTTCATCTTTATTTCGGGATTCAACGTATAAAAACGATCAACATGTTACTTCATCTATTACTTGGCGGTATTGCCGGATGGCTGGCCGGCAGGGTCATGCGTGGGGCCGGATATGGTGTGATTGTCGACGTTATTCTTGGTGTATTGGGCGGATGGCTCGGCGGATATCTGGCACGAAAGCTCGGGTTCCATTTCGAGGGAAGCGCGGGGTACCTTTTTATGGCTTTTATCGGTGCTGTCCTATTGGTGTGGATCAGCAGGCTGATTAGAGGGCGTAGGAGGCGTTTTATTTAGAAGTAAGACAGCCGTAAAACCGTTATTCATTTCTCAACAACTTGACCGGATTGGTGCGGACGGCTTCCCAGACTTTGATACCCGAGGTGACGGCTGCAATGACGAAAAGGAAAAGGACGGACAAGAGGAGGGAATCCAGGCCGACGCCGGAGTTGATCTTAAAGATCATATCGATCAGCATCCGCGTCATCGCCAGTCCCGCGAGGCTGCCGAAAATGGCCGAAACGGAAAAGATGAGAATAAAGTTTTTGTTGATCAACAACAGGATATGGCCGGGCTTCGCCCCCACCACCTTCCGTAAGGCGATCTCCTTCATCTTTTTCAACGTGGTGAGCGAAACCAGCGCGAAGAGGCCGGTGGCTGTCAACAGGATACTCACGATGCTAAACCACAAAAAGATGGTGGCAATGCTTGCGGTGGTCTCATAGGCTTCCTCCTTTATCTGATTTTCATAAAAGGCATTGAAGGGTTTCAGAGGATACAAAGTCTTCCAGACGGCTCGCACCTTTTCATGTACCGCCGCCAGATCCCTGGGCCGGGCACTTATCAATAGGTAGTGAAACCTCCTTTCCCTGCCCAACCGGAGGGCAATGGGCGGGGTGGGTTCGAAGAGGGTAGCAGCATGCACATCCTTCAAGACACCGGTGACGGTGAAACGGGAACTGTCGATCGTTATATGCTTGCCGAGGGCGGTACCGGTGCTCCATCCATAAAGAGCCGCTGTCTTTTCCGTGATGAGCAGCGCGTTATCGTAATCGGCTTCCAATCCTTTGTCGAAACCGCGGCCGGCTACCAGTTTCAACCCCATCACGCTCAGATAATCCCGTCCCACTTCCAGGAAATCGACTTCCTTTTTGAAGCCTTCCGATTCGGCTACTGCTTCCCGATAATCGAAATTGAGATGGTTATGAGAACCGGCCAGACCCGTTATCCCCTGCATCTCCGTCAACTGGTTCTTCAATGCGGCAAAGGTCGTACTGTCGGGCAGGACGACGCCCATATTACTTTCGATATTGTACCCATAGTCATAGTCCCGCTGAAAAGCCGAATTCCGGGAAAAGGCGATGGCCGCCGTCGCCGTGATAATGGCGATTGATAATTGCAAACCCAACATCAGCCGGGAGAAGAGATTGCTGCCGCTGAACCTTACCGTGCCCCGGAAGATGGACGTGGGGTTGAAACGGCTGAGATAAAAGGCAGGATAGGTGCCGGCCAGCAAGGTGGATGCCAGCCACATGCCGAAGACGAAGAGTAAGAGGTTGCCGTCATGCAGGTAGTTCGCTTCCACGTGCAGACCCCGGAACATGCTGTTGAACGTAGGCAACCACCACTTGTTAAAAAGCATCGAGAGCAGAATGGCTGCAAAAGCGATTAGGCCACATTCGGCGAGCAACTGGACCATCAGTTGGCGATAGGTGCTGCCCATCACTTTGCGCATACCTATTTCCTTTAACCTTGTCCCGGCATGTGCTATTGTCGTATTGGAAAAATTCAGACAACAGGAAAGGAAGATGAGAAAGGCCAGTACCAGCCCCGCATAGGCAGCCGCATCACTGGGCCGCTGGTAGAGATAGTTGTCGCCGATCATATTCCACCAGGAAGCGGTCTGCCGGATACTTGCCAGCCTCACCCCGCTGACCTTCCAATCCTCCCTGGTCTTGTTTTGCAAGGGTATCCAGGCCGTCATTCCTTTGGCTACCTCCGGAACGGCAGCGGCATCGGGGATGTAAAAAAAGGCGGCATCCGCAAAAGGACTCCAGTCTTCCTGGGCTATCGGTTGTCCATTGCTGCCGAGCAGGTTGTCGAAGGGCGTCAACATCTCGAATTGCAGTGTCGAGTTCAGGGGCGGGTCTTTAAGCACACCTCTCACCGTGAGGATACGGGCATACGTCTCGTCTGCATAAAAGGTCAGTGTCTTTCCGATGGGATCCTGATTGCCAAAATATTTCTTTGCCGTCGCCTGTGTGAGAAGCACCGTATTGCGGTCGGTCAGATCGTTGCTCCCTTCCACCAGTGGGAAATTGAATAGCTGGAAGAAGTCGGGATCGACAAAATGCACTTGTTGCGAAAAGGTCTCGCTGGTATCCTGCCGCAGCGAGATGCGCTTGCCTTGATATCGCGTAGCGGCTTTTATCGCGGGGAACTTTTGCCGGGCCAACGGTAGGGCGGCAATGGGGAAGACCCCTTTGGGCCCCTCACTACCCTTCTTAAACGTAAGCGCCCGATATACCTGATCCGGATGCGGATGGAAATTGTCGAAGCTGAAGGAATACCGATAAGTTTGGTAACCCCATACCATCGAAGCAATGCCGATGGCCATGCCGACGATATTGATGAAGGCGTAGTTCTTGTATCTCCGCAGGTTGCGGAAAATTATCTTGATGTAGTTGGCAAACATGAAGCCCGGTTTGCTGATTTGGGTACATTTTTATGCCTGAATTGGATGCAATTGATTTGCAAGGTCTTAGGGTCGTGTGGCTAAGCGGAGTTGACCCGATTTTGATACAGGGCATGTCCGGTTTCGATACACCGGTGTGGGGGGAAGATACTTAAAGACGGGTTTTTTTTTATCTTATTTTGACTAAATTAGTCTGTTAAATTGCATTTATTATGACCAAAATCTCTTTTCTGCTTGTTCTATCTTGTTTTATCTTATCTAACGCTTTTAGCAGTCCCGTGACCGGGCCGGCTTTCTCGCCCAAACAGGAATTTTATGAGCTTGAGGTATACCAATTAAAGAATAAAGACCAGGAAGGCAGGGTAGATAAATATCTCCACGGCGCATTTTTGCCGGCTCTGCATCGGTTGGGCCTCGCCAAAGTAGGTGTATTCAAGCCTGTGGGAAATGATACGGCTGCTACCCGCCGGATCTTTGTATTGGTAACCTTTAAGTCCCTAGAACAATTTGTGAGTCTCTCCGCCTCGTTGCAGAAAGATGCGCAATATCTCGCAGATGGCAAGGACTATCTCGATGCGGAATATACCAATGCCCCATATGAGCGCATAGAGCACATCCTCTTACAGGCATTCCCCGACGCCCCGCAGCTGGTCTCGCCCGGAACGCTCAATGCGCCGCTGACGGAAAGGTTCTATGAGTTGCGAAGCTATGAATGCCCTACCGAGAAGTATTTTGCGAATAAAATACAGATGTTCAACCAGGGCGGGGAAGTGGCTCTTTTCAAAAAACATGATTGTGATGCGATATTCTATGGCTCGGTGTTGGCCGGCGCCCACCAGCCTAACCTCATGTACATGCTAGGCTTTGACAGCATGACCGCCCGCGACGAGCATTGGAAAGCATTCGGAACGGATCCGATCACGAAACAGCTCTTTACCAATCCGGAATACCAACACAACATTTCTCGTGTAGAACAGACCTTTCTTCACCCGACGGATTATTCTGATCTGTAAACTCCTTAACATCCCCGCCGATATGCGAAGATATTATCCCGGGGATACGGCTTTGCAGTTTTGGGGAAGCAAGCAATACCTCAAAGGGATACCCTTGATTGCGGAGAATTCTTACGATCGGAGCAGATCGAAATCGATCTTTACCAAGGCGCAAATAAGGAACTATCGGGCGCGGATTGCCGTCTTAAACAAAAAGCTATTGGGCGGGGATGCGGTGTTCTTCCTTTATAAGGAGTAGGGCTTGCTGGCTTCGTCGATAAACTGTTGCCATACGGGATTCGGGGTCCAAACTTGAGCAATGAACGAGCTGAGTCCTTCCTGATCGAGTTCGGTCCTGGCTAGAAGGTAAAGCCCGGTAAAAGCGGTTGCGCGATAATTGGCAGCACAATGTACCAGCGTCTTTTTATCCTCATGCTGTTTCATTATTGCTATGAACGAAGTCAGTTCGGAGAGCTGGGGACTTTCGAATAGCACGGGGATATGGTAATATGCCAGGCCCAGCTTGCCTACCGAAGCCGCCTCATCGGGCAGGGCATACTTGCCATCGGATAGGCCCAGGTTGATCACGATCTCAAATCCTTCGGCAGCTATTTGGGCAAGTTGGGACTCGTCGGGCTGGCCTGAGCAAGCCAGGCGGTCAGAAATGCGGAGGAAGTTTTTTATATCGTTCATACAGGAGGCATTTGGTATTTAATCGTCGAGCTAGGCATGCTTGTTTTATCATTTTAAAATTAAGGGTTTTGGCTGATTTTGTCGGGAAGTCCAAGGAGATTTCCCGGTCAACGGTTCTGTACCTTGCATATTTTGACGATAGAGGATATATTTGTTGTAACGTTACGTTTTCCTGGACGGGCTAGCTGTAAACAGTGGTTCGACGTCTGACCCTTCACGAGCAAAGGATATATCGGCGATGACTTCGTGGTAAGCGGGACATTTTCGAATTTGGTTTATGTGTTCGAGCCGAATTGAGGAGGAACAAGAAACTTTATCATATGAAAAGAATAATTGGGATCATCTTTGCCGGGCTTATTGCAGTAGGGGCAATGGGCCAAAAATTGGCGACGACTTATTTGAATCCTAAGGACAGCACCACCAATTTGTACCTTGCAGTGGTGCCGGAAGGTAAGCCCATCAAGGCATTTTTATTTTTATTGGATGGGTTTGGCATTGTTTCTCCTAAGGGCGTTTTGGTTCAAACCCAACTTCCCATTTTAGCGGCTAAGCAAGGTGTCCTGGTTGTCATCCCGATCTTAAAGACCGGTTCGCAATATTTTGGTTCGGATAACGGCTCCCAGCAGTCGCTGCGTGAAATGATCGAGATGGTAGCCGACAACTATCACTTGCAAGGGAAAGATCTTTATATCGGCGGGTTTTCTATCGGGGGAACTTGTGTTGTGAAGTATGCCGAACTTGCGGTTAAAGACAATTACCGGATAAAACCCAAAGCGGTGTTTGCTGTCGACCCGCCGCTTGATTGGGTTCGTTATTATAATTCCGCTAAGCGTATTGTCCGGCTATCGGACCCCGGCAAGGTCAACGGAGAGATAACGTATATGATCGGCCGGATCGAGAAAGAGATGCACGGAACCCCACAAACGGCCGTGGAAAATTTTTATGAGGGCTCGCCTTATTCCTTTTCGGATACGACACAGAGGGCGATCAAAAACCTGATCCACACTCCCTTGATGGTGATCTCCGAACCGGACATTCAGTGGTGGATGAGCCAAAGGGGGTACGATTATTCGACTATCAATGTCACGGACCATGCGGCGATGATCAACGAGTTGCAGCGGTTGGGAAATACAAAGGCTATTTTGGTGACGACATCCGCAAAGGGTTACCGAGAGCCCGGGCATGTCCGGCATCCCCATAGCTGGAGTATCGCTGACCCGGAGGTCGTGATGAAATGGCTTTTATCACAGTAGACCGCGGTCGATCATCATAAATGGGATCGCGGGCTGATAGATGATGGTCTTGCCTTTCCTCAGCCTTATGATGTTGACGATGATGCTGATCACATTAAATAAATACAGACCTATCAGGATGCGGATCAAGGTTGCCTGATCCATAAGGACCGCAATGTGGTTTAGCCGGCAGACAAAGACATACCCGTAAATGAGCGCAAATGCCAGGAACCAGGTGATCTGGAAATTGAGGATCTTCCTTCCCGTCACCTCAGACGCCAAATCTCTGGTGAACTCTTCGGTTGCCACGCCGAGCGCCCGGGCCAATCTTTTGAGGCTATCCCCCCGCGGCTGGGTCTCGCCGTTCTCGATGCGCTGGATCGTCCGCAGACTCAACCGGGTTGCATCGGCTAATTCTTCCTGGGAGGTACCGGCGCTCATCCGCAGCTCTTTTACTTTTTGGGATAGGGTCATGTTTTAATGAATGTTTTGCCAAATTTAGGAGGACTCAAGCGAATCACCTGCGACATGTTTGCGACATTTGTGCGTCATTCGGC
>JAICXX010000226.1 GCA_025934485.1 Chitinophagaceae bacterium | reverse complement strand
TTCATATAATTGGGCATCCGTGTCTGTAAGAAAGCAACTATAGCCTTCTAAGACGAGCGTGTCGGACTTGTCCGTTCGATTGACATATTCTGTACCAACGTCACCCCACGAACAGAAGCCGGAGAGCCTAAATAGACAATGGAAACCGATGTAAAGGATTGCCAGCCCGGCTACAACGTGAACGACGTCCTTGTCCGGCGATCTTCCAAAGGCCTCATGCAGAACCCATACGACGCTGATGCAGATAACGGAGAAAATGATGGGCCAGGCGCTGATGTTATAATAATGAAGGGGTAGAAGGAGCACCAGGATGGCGAAGTAGACGATTAGGATCAAGACATTGCGTAGCTTTTTCTTCATGGAAAGTGCTTTGAAATGCAAAGCAAATGCATTTTTGGGTAACTTCATAGTCGGAGCCGATTTTTTTTGGTCTTATTTTTCCATGAATAGCCGATCGCACATACTTATAGCGTATAAGAGAAGACGAGTTTCGCGATCGGCGAATGGAGGTCAATGGGTGGATAAAAATGCATCAGTACGGCGGCGGTTTGCATTGTAAGTTTGGGCCAAATTGCCTGACATGCGAAAATTGACCTCTTTACTGGCCCTATTGCTGTTGATGCTGACGGCGCTGTCGCCGGGAGCCAGGGCCCAATCCCAACGTGTAACCGGTACGGTGCGCGATGACAAGGGAACTCCGATCGTGGGCGCTACTGTTACCGTACGACATTCGAATATTTCCACCGCGACAGATGCAACCGGCGCGTTCACCCTTCCGCTGCCGGCGGGGAAACAGATCCTGGTGATCTCGCATGTGGGCATGCAGTCACAGGAGATCCCGGTGAAGGGTGCGACTACGGGTGTGATCGTACTTAAGGCCGCGGCGGAGAGTCTCGGCGACGTCGTCGTGGTAGCCTATGGGACGGTGAAGAAAAAGGACCTCACCGGGTCGGTAGAGACGCTATCCGGCAGCGACTTGCTCAAGGGCGCGCCTACGAACATCGTATCGGGTATGCAGGGTAAGCTGGCCGGGGTCGTCGTGAGCCAAAGCGATGGCGCGCCCGGCGCGGGGTTGAATATCACGGTGCGCGGCTCCAACTCGTTTATCGGCACCCAACCGCTGTATGTTGTCGACGGTATCCCGTATATCATTGGTAACGGTGATGCGACTCCTTCTTCGGTAAGCGGAAGTGAGCAATCGACCGTCAACGCGCTTTCCTTTCTCAATCCCAACGATATCGAATCGATCACCGTGCTCAAGGATGCCAGCGCCACGGCCATCTATGGCTCTCGCGGGGCGAACGGCGTGGTTATCATCACTACCAAGAAGGGTAAGAAGGGTGAAGACCGGGTCGAGCTCGACGGCAGCCTGGCAGTATCCAAGGTGATGCGCGAGATCAAGATGCTCGACGCCTACGGCTATGCCAGCATGCAAAACGAAGGGGTGAGCAATGCGAATTATTTCGAGCCCGGTCCGACTCCGCGAACGCTGCCTTATCCGGGTACGTTGCAGCAGTCGCCCACCAACCCCGATTCCATGGTGTATTACCCGGCGCCTAAGGATTATATCGGCAAGAGCAACGATTGGCAAAAGGAGATCTTTCATACCGGCATCACCAATAACTATACCTTGAACGTCTCCGGCGGTAGTGACAAGGGTAACTATTTGCTTTCAGGCAGCTATCTCGATCAAACCGGCGTTATCCAGGATTCGCGGTTCAAACAGATGGGTATCCGCGCCAACCTGACCCGCAATGTGAATAAATGGCTCACGGTGGGTTCCAATACCAGCTTCAATCGCAGCACGAACCAACTGGTGAAGACCAATAATGAAGACCTCAGCGGCGGGGTGGGGGTCGTGAAGGCGGCGCTGGCATTCGCGCCGACGGCTCCCTTGCGCGATTCGTCAACGAACCAGTTCACGGCAGCGACGCAGGTATCCAATCCCTATGTGTATGTGCATAGCGTGAAAAACCAGATCCTGGTATCGAATATCTTTTCCTCGAACTATGTGGAGGCGAAGATTGCCAAAGGGTTGACCTTTAAGCAGAACTTGGGCATCAGCTATTATAACAATCAGCGGGAACAGTATTATCCCCGTACGGTCTACGAGGGTCTGAGCTATTACGGCCTGGCCTATCAGTCACAGGGCTGGTATAATTCCATCACGTCGGAAAGCCTGCTGAATTTCGCAAAGACGCTGGGGGATCACCAGTTGTTGTTTACCGGCGGCTTCACTTATGAGGACGACCAGGCTTCCAACAAGAGCCAGCAGGCCAGCAATTTTGTGAACGACGCGTTGCAGGATAATAATATGAACGGAGGTCAGAATATGCCGGTGCTCACTACCAACAAGACGAAATCCGACCTGGTTTCGTTTCTCGGCAGGGTTACGGATAATATCAAGGACCGATACCTGATCACGCTTAGTTTTCGCGATGACGGAACGAGCAAGTTCCAGCCGCGCAACCGGTGGTCGCAGTTTCCCAGCGGCGCCTTTGCGTGGCATTTTTCGAACGAGGCCTTCTTCCAGGGGTTGCTGAGCACGGTGAGCGATGCGAAGCTGCGGGTGAGTTATGGCCGTACGGGCAACCAGGGCGTGGGGCCTTATATGACGTTGTCCAAGCTGATCCCCTATCCTTATACTTTTAACGGCTCGCTTGCAAACGGCTATGCCGACGACTACTATGCGGGCCCGGGGAATGCGGATCTGAAATGGGAGACCACGGATCAATATGACGCGGGTCTGGATCTGGCTTTTTTGAAGAACAGGATCACGTTCCATGGCGATGTCTATTATAAACGGACGCATGACCTGTTGCAAAACATTACGATCCCGCCGACCACGGGTTTCGGTACGCAGCTGGTCAATCGCGGGGAGGTCGCTAACAAGGGCCTGGAGCTGACGGTTGCGGCCATACCGGTAACGACGAAGAACTTCAACTGGAACCTCAGCGCGAATATCTCCTTTAACCGGAACAAGATCGTGTCGCTGGGCGGTGGTGTGACGGAACAGTTCGCCACGCGGATCAATACCAATGGCGACCAGCCTTTTATTCAAAAGGTAGGGCAGCCCATAGGTGCGTTGTATGGCTATGTGGAGCAGGATATCTATCGCAATGAGGCGGAAGTGCGGGCCGATCCCGTGATGGCGAATCAAGGAGATGCCATCATCCGGCGTACTGTGGGGGAGATCCGGTATAAGGACCTGGATCATGACGGGGCGATTACCTCCAAGGATCAGCAGCTCATCGGGGATGTAAATCCGAAGTTCACCTATGGCTTTACCAATAGCTTTAGCTGGAAGGGTTTCGACATGAACTTTTTGATCCAGGGCGTGTATGGGAACGATATCATCAATATGAATACGTATTTCCTTTCGAATATCGGCGGCTTCAATAACATCACGCAGAAGATGTGGAATGACCGGTGGACGTTCACGAACTGGGAGAATGCAAAGGGGCCGAAGGCCGAGCAGCAATACTGGCGAGCCTTTCACTTTAGCCGGAGGTTTATCGAGAATGGTTCCTATGTCCGGCTGCGGAATATCACGGTGGGCTATAATGTTCATCCGCGGGTAAATTTTGTACAGAGCGTGCGGGTGTTTGCGACGGTGAACAACCTGGTGACCATCACCAAGTATAGTGGTTATGATCCGGACATCAACGGGTATGGCGACGATCCCTCGCGCCGGGGTGTAGATATGGGCGGTTACCCCAGCTCGAAAGTTTATAACCTGGGTGTTCAATGTATCTTCTAAATCATTGTCATGAAAAAGATCTTTTTATTTGGGATAGCGGCGTTTGTGCTTTTATCCACTTCGTGTAAGAAGGTGCTCACGGAGCAAACCTATAGTTTTTTGTCCACGGAGAATTTTTATAAAACTGCCGACGATGCTACGGCCGCGGTAAATGGTATTTACAATACCTTTTGGGGCTGGGGGCTGATGAAGCAGCCGTACTGGCTCACGGGTCTCGACTGCGATCATGCGATGGGGGCGGACTGGTTCCTCGGTAACATCGGCGCCGGCAACCCACAGGCCTTTTGGGGCATCAACAATATCTGGAGCGATCATTACCTGATGATCAGCAGGGCGAATTCGGTGTTGGAGAACATCGTGGGTACACCTATGGACCAGGATCTGAAGAACCGGCTGATGGGGGAGGCTTATTTTCTGCGGGGGTGGTCATATTTCGACCTGGTGCGAATCTATGGCGCGGTGCCCGTTCATTTGAAGACGGTGGCTTCGGGGGATCAGCCGAATATGCCGAAGTCCAGTGTGGCGGAGGTGTTCAATGTCGCCATCGACGATTTCAAGAAGGCGGAGAGCCTGCTTTATCCGGCGAGTGATAGTCGCAGCGGCGAGAAGGGGCGGGTAACGAAAGACGTCGCTTCGGCTTTTCTCGCGAAGGCGTATCTGACGATGGCGTCGGGTTCGTTGAAGGGCGCGTCGATCACTATACGCGGTGGCCAGGATAACGCTCAATATACCTATACGAAGAGTGTGGTTGCCGGGTATGAGGGTTTCGACAGCAAGTCCTATTTCGACAGTGCGCGGATGAAGAGTCTCCAGATCTTAACTGACGGGCAGTATTCCCTATTCCCGAATTTCATGGATATCTGGTCGATCGCGAACCGGAACCAGAAGGAACATATGTGGGAGATCCAGGCGCAGACAGGGAATGCCAACCTTGAGACGAATCTCTTTTATTATTTCAATGCGGCGATGCCGGATCGCAGCGGCGTGGCGGCGACATGGATGACGGACAACCATTATAATGACTATGAACATGATGATGACCGCGTTTTGAAGGGTGTCGCGCACCAGTACATCGTGGATTACCGTCAGCCTCAATACACCAATTATATCCTTTATCCCGAGCAGGATACGGCGTTGTACAAAACGGATGGCTCAGGCAATACCTATATGTGGAACGGAACCTATTATGACCGGGCGTATTCGAATAAATACAGTTATGTGAATGATCCGGGGCCGTCGAACTCGGACAACTTTTTCCCCATGCTCCGTTATGCCGAGATCATGTTGATGTACGCGGAGGCGGAGAATGAGGTCAACGGGCCTACGGCCGATGCGTACCGGTATGTCGACAGCATCAGGTTGCGGAGTCATGCCAGCGCGACGCCCCTGGGGCTCAACCAGGAGCAGCTGCGGAGTTTTATCTTCGAGGAAAGGGGCAGGGAGTTCACTTTCGAGGCGCAGCGGCGGTATGATCTGTTGCGGTGGGGCGTGTATCTGCCGGTGATGAATCAGATCGGGGTTGTCATCCAGGGAAATGACCGGCTGACGAAGGTGCGGTCGTCGAGGAATTTGCTTTTCCCGATCTCGACGGATGAGATCAACACGAATACCGCGCTCGGCGGGAATAATCCCGGGTGGTAATCGTCATTCAAAAAATCTACAACTATGCTTCAATATAAAATCTTTTTTCGCTGGGTGGCCGTTTTGCTTTGTTTCGGCGGGGTATTTACGGCCTGTAAGAAATCTTCTCCCGCGGCGATCGGGACGCCGACGATCACGCGTGTGGCGCAACCGCTGGACAGTACCGGGATCGACTCCGGCAGTTTTACGCAATGGGTGATCATTTATGGGACGAACCTGGGCACGACGCAGAGTGTGAATTTTAACGATCAGAGCGTGCCGTTCAATACGCTCTATGCGTCGGACACTTCGGTGACGGTGCAGATCCCGCGGGCCATTCCACAGAATGTGTCGAACACGATAAGTGTGAAGACGAAGGGTGGCGAGGCGACCTATACGTTTACCGTGCTGATCCCCGATCTCGCGGTGGGCGATATGTTGAATGAATGGACGGCGGAGGGCGATACGCTTACGGTGCTGGGGCAAAATTTTGATCTGTATGATCTGGATACGGCTGCGACCACGGTAAGTTTTACGGGCGGCGTGACGGCGAATGTCGTGGCGGGTTCGTCGACTACGTTGAAGGTGATCGTTCCGAGTGGGGCGCAACCGGGGCCGATAACGATCAAAGGGCCGGCGCCCCTGAACATCAGCCGGACGACGGTGGCGTGGTATCGCGATAACCGCAATTTCCTTTTTGATATGTCGAATTTCAATGGCTGGAATGGGAATTCGTATCTTTCCAGCGGTCCGGACCCCGCGCCGATCAACGGAGCGTATTTCAAGGTGGCCAAGAGCTGGCAGGCGAATTGGGCCTGGGACCCTTTTTGCAGCAACAATTGTGCGATGCCGGCGGAGCTGGTTAGTGATCCCTCCCAATATGTCAACTATGCATTGAAGTTCGAGATGAATGTTGCCGCGGGGCCGGTGTCGATGCCATTTCCCTTGTATATGGTCTTTAACAGCGGGAATTTCAAGGAGTTCTTTTTCGATGTGAGTGGAAACAATACCTATCCATTCACCACGAACGGCCAGTGGCGGACCTTTACGGCGCCGTTGAGCGCGTGGGGGAATCTGAGTGGCTTTAGCTTCAGCAATCCGATCATCATGGAGTTTATGCTGAAGAATTCGACGGCGGCGCAGAGCAATTTCGCCATTTGTAATTTCCGGATGGTAAGGATCAATTAAGACGACGACCGCCGGTGCGGTAGCCGGCGTTAAATTAGAATGATGATACGAAGTTTGTTTTTATCGGTGGGGCTTGCTGTTTTTTTGCTGGCGGCGCAAGGGCAGGATGCTGTTTTCAATGTGCGGCGGTATGGCGCCAGGGGTGACGGCAAGACACTGGATACGAAGGCTATCGATAAGGCCGTGGCGGCATGTGTGAAGGCGGGTGGGGGTGTAGTGTTGGTACCGGCGGGCACGTTTGTGATCGGGACGGTGCGGCTATACAGCAATGTGGAGTTGCGGCTGGGGCCGGGGTCGGTGTTGCTGGCTTCGGACAATACGAATGATTATGCGTTTCAAAAGGACTTTGGTTTTAGCGGCAGCGGCGCGGGCGGCAGGAAGCTCGGGTTGATCTTTGCGGATCGTGCGGAGAATGTCTCGGTGACGGGGACAGGTATCATCGATGGCCGGTCGGAGGCGTATATGTATGCCGACAGTGTCCAGGTGAGCGGGGAGGAGGACAGCAGGTATACGCGGCAGGGTAGGGGGTATATGAATGCGCCCGAGGGGAAAGCCGAGGCGCCGTTGATGTGGAAGGGGCAGTTTGCGGACCGGCCAGGGACGCAGATCGTGTTCCATGCGTGTAAGCGGGTATTGGTGCGCGATATTACTGTGCGCAATGCCAACGACTGGACGATGGATCTCAATGCCTGTGATAATGTGAAGGTGCTGGGCATCTCGATCGATAACAATATGGGCGTCCCCAATAGCGATGGCGTAGACATGTACGATTCGCGTCATGTGATCATTGCCGATTGTGATATCCGGGCGGGTGATGATGCGATTGCCGTGGTGGGTACGAGCGATGTAAAGGTCACGAATTGCAGTCTGCACTCGCGAAGCTGTGGGATCCGGGTGGGGTATAATGGCTTTAATGACAACAATTCGGGAAATTTGCTTTTTGATAACATCCGCATTTATGGGAGTAATAGGGGTGTGGGAATCTTTCAGCGCCGGGGGGGGAATATTTCGGATATGCTTTTCTCGAACATGATCATCGACACGCGGCTATATCCGGGGCAGTGGTGGGGTCATGGCGAGCCGATACATATCAGCGCGTTGCCGGGGATCGGCAGTAAGGTGGTGGGGACGTTGAGCAATATCCGGTTTACGAATATTATTGCGCGTGGGGAGCAGGGGATCGTGCTCTATGGTTCGGAGGAGAGTGTGTTGCGCGATATCCGTTTCGACAATGTGCAGCTTTCGATTGTGCGGGGCCGGTTGACGGATGTTTATGGAGGTAATTTTGATCTGCGGGCGGTGAATGATCCGCGGCAGGGCATCTTTAAGCATGATATTCCGGCACTTTTTGCGCGGCATGTGGAGGGGTTGACGGTGCGGGGGCTCGATGTGCGTTGGGACTCGACGCTGCCGGCTTTCTTTACGAATGCCATTTATTGTGAGGACTTTTCGCGGTTGGAGGTGGAGGATTTTCGGGGTTTGGCGGGGCCGCGTTCGCCGGACCGTGGGGCGGTGATCGAGTTGCATGATGGTACGGGTGCGGTCGTGCGGGATGTGCATGGGGCCGGGGTTGTGAAGACGGGGGTCAAGGGGTTTAGCGGAGATGAGGTACTTGATGGGGTTGGAGGCTCCGGGGCTGGTTCGGCCGCGACGGGCGGTTATGGGCAGCTGCCGGGCAGCCTGGCCTATACGCATGTGGCGCCGGCGGGGTTTGTCAGCCGGGCAGGTGGACGACTGATGCTCGGGGGGAAGCCGTATAACTTTATAGGCGCTAACTACTGGCAGGGCGCTTTGCTGGCGAATGCCGCTTATGGGAAGGTGGGGCGGGCGCGGGTGATGCGGGAGCTGGATTTTCTGGCTGCGCACGGGGTTTCCAATTTGCGTATCCTCGCCGGGGCGGAAGGCATTGGTGCGATCGACGGCTCTTATCGCGTGGGTCCTTCCTTGCAACCGCGCAAGCGTGTCTTTAGCGAGGGGGCGTTGCAGGGTCTTGACTTTGTGCTGAGCGAGATGGGGCGGCGTCATATGAAGGCCGTGATCTATCTGAGCAATAATTGGGACTGGAGTGGTGGCTGGCTACAATATCTCAACTGGAATGGGTTGCTGGCGGATTCGCTTTTTAAGCGCAAGCTGAGCTGGGACGAGATGCGGGATAAGGTTTCTCAGTTCTATAACTGTTCGGGGTGTGTGGCGGATTATGACATGCAGGTACG
>JAICXX010000130.1 GCA_025934485.1 Chitinophagaceae bacterium | reverse complement strand
GAGCTCGCTAATGAGCCTTAACTTAAAATCTACTAAGATGAAAACGAAATTGACTTTCCTCCTCGCTGCCGGCTTATTACTCGGTGCAGTTACTACACAAGCTCAGGGCCGGTATGGAAATGATCGCGATGTTCGTCATGACCGTATGGATATGCGCCATGACCGCCGGGATATTCGTTATGACCGCCGGGACATTCGTTATGACCGCCGGGACATAAACCGCGACCGGATGGATGGAAATTACGGCGCCCTGCGTAACGACCGCCGGGATATGTACCACGATCGTCGAGACCTCCGTTATGATCGCCGCGATCTCAACCGCGATCGTTGCTACTAAAAAGAAAGTTACACAAGGCCATCGATAAATAAGAAAGGCCCCCGGGAGGGGACCTTTCTTGCTATTGGCAATAACCTGAATTATTTTTTCTTGAGCACCTTCGCCATGGTAGACCCGATCTCCGCCGGCGTCTGCACAACGGTGATCCCGCATTCGGCCATGATCTTCATCTTGGCGGCAGCCGTATCATCCGCACCGCCGATGATAGCACCAGCATGACCCATCCGGCGTCCGGCAGGCGCGGTTTGCCCGGCAATGAACCCGACCACGGGTTTACGGTTGTTTTCCTTGATCCAGCGTGCGGCTTCGGCTTCCATGCTGCCACCGATCTCACCGATCATCACGATACCTTCCGTCTCCGGATCGTTCATCAGCAGCTCCACCGCTTCCTTCGTCGGTGTACCGATAATGGGGTCACCACCGATACCTACCGCCGTAGAGATACCCAGACCGGCCTTGGCTACCTGATCGGCAGCCTCATAGGTCAGCGTTCCCGACTTGCTCACGATGCCGATCTTGCCTTTCTTGAAAACGAAGCCGGGCATGATGCCTACCTTGCAATCACCGGCCGTGATGACACCGGGACAGTTAGGTCCGATGAGCCGAGTATTCTTACCCTGCAGGTATTTCTTAGCCCTTACCATATCCTGTACGGGGATACCTTCTGTGATACAGATCACCAGCGCGATCCCCGCTTCCGCCGCTTCCATGATCGCATCGGCCGCAAATGCCGGTGGAACAAAGATGATCGACACATTCGCCCCCGTGCTCTTTACTGCATCTTCCACGGTGTTGAACACCGGCCGCTCCAGATGCGTGCTGCCACCCTTACCCGGAGTCACACCGCCTACCACCTGCGTGCCATATTCGATCATTTGCGTTGCGTGAAAAGTCCCTTCTGTTCCTGTAAAGCCCTGTACAATGATTTTGGATTGCTTGTTAACTAAGATTGCCATGAGGAGAGTAATTTTGAGGCCCGTACGACCATTCGGTGGGCAAAAATAGGGGAAAAATGTCATTGTTGCGCATACATCACGATCGACGCCTTTTGTATCGCATTCCCGTTGAGGTAAAAACCCACAATGGCCGGTGTCGCATGCTGGTCCAGTGTCAGCTTCGCCTTGAGGGCATACACCGTGATGATATACTCATGGATCGCTCCGGGGGGCGGGCAAGGACCACCATAACCGGGAACGCCGTAATCACTATTGCTTTGGACCGAGCCCGCCGGCGCCAGATTCTTGCTCACATTACCGGCATCGCTCTTCAACGACATGACATCCGCCGGGATATTGAAGATCAGCCAATGCCAGAAACCACTGCCCGTAGGCGCATCCTTGTCGTACATCGTCACGGCAAAAGACTGCGTCCCCGCCGGCGCATTCTCCCATTGCAAGGCCGGGCTGATATTTTCTCCATGACAGCCGAACGTATTGGCATATTGCCGCGTCGTGGCCTGTCCGCCGATCTCCGAACTCTTTAACGTAAACGTCTGGGCCGAAACACTTCCCGCCATAACCAGGGCCAGGATCAAAGTAGTCAGTAACTTTTGCATAGTATTCTTTTTAATGTATGCAGAAATTGCGCTTTCTGCAGAACATAGCGCAATTTCTGCAAAACGCCTATGTCTGTCCTTCGGACCAAGATGCTACCGCATCTTGTAGGCACAAAGTTACCGCGGCCTGCACCGGCCTGTTAGGGCTTTCTGGTCAAAAACTATGGATAAACGGTCAATCGTGCCCGTTGATATTCCCTTGGTGTTACACCATAGACCTGCTTGAACGATTGCGTAAAGCTGCTGTGATTCTCATAACCCAGCTTGAAATAGATCTCGCTGGGCTTCTCCCGTTCACTGAGCAACACCGCCGCCTGCTCCATGCGTTTTTGCAACAGCCATTTGTTGGGCGTGGTGCCATATAGCCGGCCAAACCGCCGGTTGAACGTGCTCAGCGACATATTGCAAAGAAAAGCCAGCTCTTCGACCGTAATCGCATGGTTGAGATTACCTGTCACCGCGGCCATCAGCTGCTCATCACTGCTATCGCCCGGCAACAGCCGCCGCAGGGCATGCAGCCTTTGCGGATATCGATCCGCCAGATACAGCAATAGCTCCTCCAGCTTCAGCTGCTGCAAAGCGCCTTGCGAGGGCGGCGCCTGCTCCACCAACAGCTCCAGCGAGCGAATGAAATTGCCGATAAAAGCATCCGTTTCAAAACGCACTACCGGCTCGCCGCCGCCCGTGATGGAAGTGGCAGCTGCGGCGGAAGTGCCACCCGCTGCGGAACCGGCACCCACCGCATATTTAAGAAAGAAATCCGTTAAAAGCCCATCATCGAAAAAGAACAAAAGACTTCGATACCGCCCCTGGGTGGAAAGCTTTTCGGTCATCAGACAGTTGCTGCCCGCGATCAGCAGGAATTGCCCCGCAACGACGCGGATCGGATCACCCGGTCGGTGAACGACCTTCTCCCCCTCCAATAAAAAGCTAAAGAGATTCTTGCGAATCGTGACCCGCGTCTTTATCGAAGGCCGCGCGCTGTCGTAACGCCAGAGAGCCGTTCTTCCCGGGAACTCCGGACATTCGCCGTCGGGAAAAAGATCGGTGGGTATGGAGATCGGTTTACCCATAGATCAGCCCTTCTTAGCCAGATCGTCCAGATCCTGTGAGTCGATCTTCCCCTCCGCCTCCAGCATCCGCATGTTCTTGGCATCCTGCAGAAATTCCGATGCAAAGATGAAGTCATTCAACAGCTTGTTCTTGCTGAAGATGATCTCCTTGTTGGAGCCTTCCCATTCCTTGACGCCCTGGTACATATACATGATGTGGTCGCCGATCTCCATGACGCTGTTCATGTCATGGGTGTTGACCACGGTGGTAATATTGTATTCGATGGTGATCTCTTTGATGAGCTTGTCGATCAACAGCGAGGTTTGCGGGTCCAACCCGGAATTGGGTTCATCGCAAAAAAGATAGCGCGGATTTAGCACGATCGCGCGGGCTATACCTACCCGTTTCTTCATCCCCCCGGAGATCTCGCCCGGGAATTTTTTGTTGACGCCTTGCAAATTCACGCGATCCAGTACTTCGTTTACCCGCTTGAGTTTTTCGGCCGGCGTGTTCTTGGTGAACATATCCAGCGGGAACATCACGTTCTGCTCGACCGTCATGCTGTCGAACAGGGCCGAACCCTGGAAGAGCATGCCGATACTTTGCCGCAGCTCCTTACGGCCGTCTTCGTTCATTTCGGAGAAGTTCTTCCCGTCGTAGATGATCTCGCCGCTATCCGGTTCGAACAGGCCCACCAGACATTTCATCATCACCGTCTTTCCGCTGCCGCTGGTGCCGATGATGAGATTGCACTTGCCCGTTTTGAACACCGTGCTCACGTCGTTGATCACCGTTTTGCCGCCAAAGCCTTTCTTAATGTGAGATATTTCTATCATATCGAGTCCACTTTTTAATCGCTGCTCCGCTCCGGCTCCGCTGCGCGAAGCCTATGCCGGGGCTAATGTCTTTTATCTTCTTTCGGCTGGAAAGCCGCCGTATCTGGTGTTACAACAAAATTGCCGACAGAAGATAGTCCGCGAACAGCACTAAAATACAGCTCACCACCACTGCCTTTGTACTCGCCCTGCCGATCTCCAGCGAACCACCCTGTACATTGTACCCGTAAAAGGCGGGAATGCTGGAGATAATAAATGCGAAGGTATAGCTCTTGGCCATCGCAAAAAAGACGTTATAAGGCTTGAAATACTGATGCAGCCCTTTGTCGAAAGTCGCCGGCGACAGGATACCTGTGAACGTAGCCGCCAGGCGGCCACCTACCATGCCCAGCACCATCGATATTACTACCAGCATCGGGATCACGCAGAATGAAGCCAGGAGCTTGGGAAAGATAAGATACGACTTGGTATTGATGCCCATGATCTCGAGTGCGTCGATCTGCTCGGTGACCCGCATATTGCCCAGCTCGCTGGCGATCTTACTGCCGACGACACCCGCCAGCACGATACACACCAGGGTAGGGGAGAACTCGAGGATCACCGTGTCCCGGACGATCTGCGCGATGGTGGACAGCGGGATCAACGGGCTCACCAGCTGATAGGCCGTCTGCAGGGTCGATACCGCACCCATAAAGATCGAGATGATAGCGACGATACCGAGCGAACCGATGCCGATCTCCGAACATTGATGCATAAACTCCTTCCAATACATCTTGCCGTTCTCCGGCTTGGTGAACATTCCTTTCAAGGTTAGCAGATAAAGCCCGAATTCGTGAAAAAACTTCATCAATTAAAGTATAAATAGGTGACGATCCCCCCGGCGGCGGGTCAGGTTCAATGTCTTGTCCTTTTCCACCAGGGCGCTTTCTTCGCCTCTTCGTCGGATGGAGTATTCTTGCATTTGATCTGCGCATCCACGATAGCCACCAGCGCCACATTATAGATCTGCCGCACGCTGCTGCCGAGCTGAAGCACATGCACCGGTTTTTTCAGTCCCAGCAGGATCGGCCCGATGGCATCGGCGCCGCCCACTTCCTTCAACAGGTTGTAGGCGATATTGCCCGCCGCCAGATTCGGGAATACCAGGACATTCACCTCCTGGTCCACCAGCTCGCTAAAGGGATAGTTCTCTTTGATCAGCTCGTTGTTCAGGGCGACGCTGGCCTGCATCTCCCCGTCGATAATGAGGTTGGGCTCTTTGCGCTTGACGATCTCCCGCGCCTCTGCCACCAGCCGGGCCTCCGGCGAATCGCTGGTCCCGAAATTCGAGTAGCTCAGCAGGGCCACCCTGGGAGTCAGATTGAACTGCTGCACCTCGCGTGCGACCAGTAGGGTGATATCCGCCAACTCTTCCGCTGTAGGATTGAAATTTACGGTGGTATCGGCAAGGAACAACGGGCCGCGTTTGGTAAGCATAAGGTACATCCCCGCGATCTTCTTGACCCCCTCTTCGGTTCCGATGACCTGTAACGCCGGGCGGATCGTATCGGGATAGTTCTTGGTGAGACCAGAGATCATGGCATCCGCCTCACCCGTCTCCACCATCATACACCCAAAATACAGCCGGTCGCGCATCCGCTTGTACGCTTCGTATTTGTTGAAACCGCGTCGCTGCCGTTTCTGAAAGAAGATCTCCCCAAAACGTTTCCGCTGTTCTTCATATTCGTCGTTATAGGGGTTGATCACCGGCATGCCCTCGATATCGATCTGGTTGGTCGCGGCAATATGCCGGATCCTGCGTTCGTCGCCCAATAACATTGGAAAGGCGACCCCATCCGTATAGAGCATCTGGGCAACCTTGAGGATCTTCAGGTTGTCGGCTTCGGCGAAGACCACCCGTTTGGGATTCAGCCGGGCCTTGGTGCTCAGCACCCGCATCAGCTGGTTATCCAGACCCAGCCGGCGGTTCAGCTCGATAGCATAGGCTTCCCAGTTGTCGATATTGGTCTGGGCCACCCCGCTCTCTATAGCTGCCCGGGCCACGGCCGGGGCTACCGTCGAGAGCAGCCGGGGATCCAGCGGCTTAGGAATAATATAATGTGGTCCGAATAGAAGATTCTTTTCGTTATAGGCCATGTTCACGATATCCGGGACCGGCGTCTTGGCCAGATCGGCCAGGGCCTTTACCGCGGCCAGCTTCATGGCCTCGTTGATCTGCGTAGCCCGTACATCGAGCGCCCCCCGGAAGATAAAGGGGAATCCCAGCACATTGTTCACCTGGTTAGGATAGTCGCTACGGCCGGTGGCCATAATGATATCCTCGCGCGCCGCTGTCGCATGCTCATAACTGATCTCGGGGTCCGGATTGGCCATGGCAAAGACTATGGGCTTCTTCGCCATGCTCTTCACCATCTCGGCCGTCACGACGTTGCCAACGCTCAGGCCTACGAATACATCCGCATCCTTCATCGCCTTTTCCAGCGTCCACTCGTTCTTGGGAACGGCAAACCGTCTCCGCTCTTCGTCGAGATCGGAACGTTCGTCATGCAACACCCCATCCTTGTCAAAAAGGATGAAATTCTCCGGCCGGGCGCCCAATGCGACATAGAGTTTGACACAAGCCATCGCCGCCGCACCCGCGCCGTTGATGACAAACCGGACCTTGTCGATCTTCTTTTTTTGTAACTCGAGGGCATTCAGCAACGCGGCACTGCTGATAATAGCCGTGCCATGCTGGTCGTCGTGCATCACGGGGATCTTACATTTCTCCCGCAGCGCCTTCTCGATATAGAAACATTCCGGCGCCTTGATGTCCTCCAGGTTGATCCCCCCAAAGGTGGGCTCCAGCGCCTTCACGATCTGCACGAATTTTTCAGGGTCCTTTTCGTTGATCTCGATATCGAAGACATCGATGTCGGCAAAGATCTTGAACAACACTCCCTTTCCCTCCATCACGGGTTTCGAAGCCTCGGGACCGATATCCCCCAACCCAAGGACCGCTGTACCATTGCTGATCACCGCCACGAGATTGCCCTTGGCGGTATATTTATAGACTTCCTCGACATTTTTGTGGATCTCCTTGCAGGGTTCCGCTACACCAGGCGAATAGGCCAGGGAAAGGTCTCGCTGCGTTTTGGCCTCCTTTGTGGGCACAACCTCGATCTTTCCGGGCCGTCCTTTGGAGTGATATTCAAGCGCCTGTTCTTTGCGGAGCTGTTTTTTTTGCGTCATTACCCCCGCAAAATACGAAAATGCGGGAAAATGGGCCTAACAAGGGGCTTTACCGCAGTCGCGGTGCATCTCCCCACATTAAGTTTACACGCGAATTGCCGCACCCGCGTCCGCGTCGCTACCGGATTGCACACCCCGGTCCATAAGCGGCAAAATCTACCCTTCCGCCCTTTACTGCAACCACAGTTCACCTCCGCTTCATAAATTGTGCGTCGACCTTATTCCTTTCGTATGGCCCATAAAACGATGTCGCAGATCATCGTGCTGTTACCCACCCTGATCTGCTTCTACTGCTGCCAACCCGTAACGCATCTCACCGGCGACCAGACCGACGATCCGCCAGGCAATAAGTATTTTAACAACCGAACCGCCAAATGGCTGGGCAGCGATAGCACGGCAGGGGATAGCTGCTGGCTGGTTGACGCCGAAAGCTTCGATAGCATCAACACCCGCTATCATGGCATCACGGGTGAAGAAGCACGCGACGGACTAGGCCGGTTGGACCGCATTCCCATACACATCAATGATAGCATCGCCCTCCTGCTGCAAAAGACGCGGGACTCCACCGCCCTCACCGGCAGAGAATACCAGATGCTGATCTATCTCGATCTGTATTCGGGTAACCTTTCCGCCGTATGGGCACCGGTAGGTGAAAATCATAGAGATACCTTCGATATAAAACGCTCAAAAAGCGGCTTCGACTATCTGCCTGAAGCGGATTATATGACTCCGCTTCACCGGATGCTGCTCGCGCAGGCGCATGGTCATCCGAAACCCATGGAACAAGATCTCGAGTTGTTGCGGGATCAATCGGATAGCGATCGCTGTACGGCGTTTAGAATGCAGGGGGCTGTCTATCCCGTGATCGCCGTCGATCCACGGCAGGGCGTACAGGGCGAATTGTGCCGGGTACTACCCAAAGCTATAAACGGACCTGCCCGCGCAGACGTAAAGGTGGGAAAGACCCGGGGAGAACCCGCCAGAAACGGTGTATTCAACGTAGGCTTCGACGCGCTGCTGATCTATAGTAAAGGGATGGTACCGCAAACCGGCTGTCTCATAGAGGCTATGACCCAAATTTCACATGGCTCCCTAGCCACGACATCATCCCCACCCCGATCTCGATAGCCGATTCGTCGATATTGAACCGTGGGGTATGTACCCCGGCCGTGATGCCCTTTTCGACATTCATGACGCCCAGCCGGTAGAAACATCCGGGGATCTGCCGGGTATAATAACCAAAGTCTTCCGCGCCCATCCGCACTTCGGTTTCCAGGACCCGGTCGGCTCCCATAAACTCTCTCGCTTCCGCCCGCGCGACCCGGTCGAGAACTTCATTGTTATAGACCATGGGATAACCCACATCGATATGCAGATCAATCTCGGCCCCCATGCTATGGACCAGCTCGGTAGCCTGCTTGCGGATCAGCTCATGCGCCCGGAACCGCCATTCTTCATCCATCGCCCGAAAAGTACCCATGAGCCTGACCTCGCTGGGGATCACATTGGTGGTATGCCCGCCCTGTACGCTAGTGATCGATAATACACTAGGAGATAGCGGATTCCGGTTCCTGCTGATGATCTGCTGCAACGCTACCACCAGGTGCGAGGCGACCAGGATGGTGTCGACCGTGAGATGCGGAGCGGCAGCATGTCCTCCCTTGCCCCGAATGGTGATATAAAGCTCATCGGCACTGGCCATCACCATGCCCGCGCGGAAGCTCAGCTTTCCCGTCTCCAGCCCCGGATGGACATGCAGTCCAAAGATGGCCTGCGGTGCGGGGTCTTTCAGCACGCCTTCCTTGATCATCAGGCTGGCGCCGCCGGGATTCTTCTCCTCTCCGGGCTGGAAGATCAGCTTGACGGTGCCTTCCCACTCATTCTTCAGCTCGTGCAGGACCTTCGCCGCGCCCAATAACACCGTCGTATGGACGTCATGCCCGCAGGCATGCATGACACCGGCGTTTTTGCTTCGATAAGGAACATCATTCTCTTCTTCGATGGGCAGGGCATCCATATCCGCCCGGAGCGCGATCACCCGGCTGTCGGCATTGATGCCTTTCAACAGACCCACCACCCCGGTACCGGCCATCACCTCGAAAGGGATGCCGATGCCGGACAACTGCTGCTGCACAAATTTCGAGGTCTCGAATTCCTGGTAAGAAAGCTCCGGATGTGCATGCAGATGATGCCTTATAGCGATGAAATCCGGAGCATATTGCTTGGCTAAATGTCTGATCTTTTCTTTCAACATAGTATCATGGATTGCTCATGGATTGCTCATGGATTGGGCGGCGTCGCCAGGTCCGAAAGTTTCAGCTCGATGATGGCACGGATCACATACATTCCCTCGGGAAAAAGTTTCGATTGCTGTAGCTGCTGCAACGCAGCATTCGCCTCATCCTCGGTCTTGAAATCGCCTACCCGTAGTTTATAATTGGGCGCCTGGTAGAGAACATAAGGTTTCCAGTCGGGAAACTGCTCATAGACCTTCGCCTTGGCATCGTAGATCTTGCTGCGGTCCGGGGTGTTCATCACCTGTATCCGGAAACCGGGCACATTTCGCCTGCTTTCACGTGTAGCCAGCTCGTTCGCAGCGATCTGCCTGCGGACCAGCGAGTCGATCCGCGGGTCCTTGGTGACAACCACCCCGCTGGTATCGACCTGCGCCCAGCCCCGCTGAGCAAAGAATAACAGCGAGACAAATAAGAATTTATACATAAGATACTGTTTTAATAACCGTTCGCGGCCGCTTCACCACGCACAATCTCCACACTCGCGCTACATCCCAGCCGATCCGCCCCCGCGGCAATGAGTTCCAAGGCAAACGCATAGGTCCGAATGCCACCCGAAGCCTTGATCCGCACACTCGGCGGCAAATGCTGCCGCATCAACCGCACCGCCTCTACCGTAGCCCCCTTTTCCGCATAGCCGGTAGATGTTTTGACAAAATCCACGCCAATGCCACTATAAATTTCGCAACACCTGATGATCTCGTCATCGGTGAGCACCCCGCTCTCGATAATAACCTTCACCAGGGTGTCGTCCGCATGCGCCATCCCCGTTATGGCCCGCATTTCGTCCTCCAGAAATTTCCAATTGCCGTTTTTTAGCGCGATCAAATCAATAACGACGTCCACTTCTTCCGCACCTTCGAGCATAGCCGTTTCGACCTCCGCTAGTTTTGCCTTCAGGCAAGAATAGCCAAAAGGAAATGCAATCACGGTGGCCGTCTTCACATGACGCATGGGCGGATACCCCTCCAAAGCCGACTTCGTCTGCCACCGGCCCATAGTCTCTTTAGCAGAACATACATAATCCGGCGGTACACAAACGGCGGCAAAGCCATATTCATACGCCTCGTTACATATCTTATTTATTTCAATATGAGACGTCATCGGTTTCAAAATGGTATGGTCGATATAAGAAGCTAACGTACTCACCGAATCGTGTCCTTTTTTTACCGTTAAAAAAATATCTAAACCTTAAAATTACTTCATTTAAGTAAATTCGGTAGAACTTATCGCACAAACACTAAAACTACACACATGAGAAAATCACTCCATCCACCGAGGGGTAGAACCCTCGCCTGTACACTTGCCCTTTCTCTCTTTACCTTGTTGTCCAACGCCCAATCGACCTTTCCCGTGAATGGGGTAATCGACCCCCGCGAACATTGTTATGCCTTTACGCATGCTACTATTGCCAAAGACGGCGCCAACACTGTCAGCGACGCGACCCTGATCATCCGCGATGGATTGATCGTCGCTGCAGGCGCCGGCCTCACACCGCCCAAAGATGCGGTGATCATAGATTGCAGCGGTAAATATATCTACCCCTCTTTCATCGATCTCTACACCGACTACGGCATCGCCGAGCCTGAACGGCCTCGGGGCAGCGGCAACCCCGTCGATTTCTTCCGCCAGCCGGCGCAGATGAACTCCAATACTAAAGGGGCCTATAACTGGAACCAGGCCATTCATCCGGAAACAGATGCCTCCCGCCTTTTCGCCGTCGACTCCGCCAAAGCTAACTCCCTGCGCGACGCAGGCTTCGGAACGGTACTATCACACGTGAAAGATGGTATCGCCCGCGGCACCGGCGTAGTCGTGACCCTTGCCCAGGACAAAGAGAACCTGGTGATCGTGAAAGCGAAGGCCTCCGCACACTATTCGCTGAGCAAAGGCACCTCGACCCAAAGTTACCCTTCTTCGCTCATGGGTTCCATCGCCCTGTTGCGTCAGACCTATATCGACGCGGCCTGGTACAAGAGCCAACCCTATCACGAAGGGACCAACCTCAGCCTGCAGGCCTGGAACGAGGAACAATCCCTGCCGCAGATCTTCGAAGGCAGCGATAAATGGCAGGACCTGCATGGCGACCGTATCGGCGACGAATTCGGCGTACAATATATCATCAAGGCCGGCGAGAACGAATATCAACGCATCAAAGAGATCGCCGCTACCAAAGCGACCTATATCGTACCGGTAGACTTTCCTCAGCCCATGGATGTCGAAGACCCCGACGCCGCACGTTTCGTGTCGCTGGCCGATATGAAACATTGGGAGCTGGCGCCTACCAACCCCGGCGCCTTCGAAAAAGCCAGCATCCCCTTCTGTCTCACGACCGCCGATCTCCACGACCCCAAACAATTCCTCACTAACCTGCACAAGGCCTTTGACTTCGGCCTCACGGAAGGAAAGGCCCTCGAGGCGCTCACGAAGACACCGGCAACGCTCGTAGGCATCTACGACAAGGTCGGCTCGCTCGACGCCGGAAAATTGGCCAATTTCCTGATCGCCACCGGTCCGATCTTCAACGAAAAGACCAGCATCGTGGAGAACTGGGTACAAGGCAGAGCCTACGACGTCAAGGAAGACGCCTGGAAAGACATCAAGGGCGAGTATAACCTCGTGATCACCCCGGTAAACGGCGGCAGCTCTTCGACCTATGTCCTCGATGTCAAGTCCCCGACTTCCGCCAGTGTCATCGGAAAAGATACCCTCACGGGGAAATTCAGCTTCGACGGCAAATTGATCTCGATCTTCTTTGGCGGCATGCCGAGCCCTGGCGGCGCAGGCCATGGCCGCATGGGCGGGCGCCCTGGAAACTCCACACACCTCACCGGCGCCGTCAACGGCCAGCTCTTCAACGGCAATGGCACCGACTCGGCCGGCAACCTCGTGATCTGGACGGCAACCTTCTCGAAGGCCGCTGCCCCCGACACCTCGGAGACACACCATCGTCCACAACACATCGGTAAAGTGCTCTATCCCTTCGACGGCTACGGCTGGGATAGCCTCCCGACCCAGCACGACCTGCTGATCAAAAACGCGACGGTGTGGACCAATGAAAAAGAAGGCCATCTCGAAAATACCGACGTCCTCGTAAGAGCCGGTAAGATCGCCAGGATTGGCAGGAATCTCGAAGCCGGCGGCGCCCGGGTCATCGACGGGACGGGTAAATACCTCGCTCCCGGCATCATCGACGAACACTCGCATATCGCCGCCTTCTCCATCAACGAAGGGGCGCAGAGCGTGACGGCCGAAGTACGCATCGCCGACAACCTCAACCCCGAAGACATCAACATCTACCGGCAGCTGGCCGGCGGTGTCACCAGCTCACATATCCTCCATGGCTCGGCGAATACCATCGGCGGCCAGACCCAGCTGATCAAATTGCGCTGGGGCGTCAACGATACCGCGCTAAAATTCAGGAACTGGGACCCCTTTATCAAATTCGCGCTGGGGGAGAACGTAAAACGTACCACCTCCTCGAACAACAACCGCTTCCCCGATACCCGCATGGGTGTGGAAGAAGTGCTCATGGACGCCTTTACCCGGGCCCGGGACTACGAGAGGGCACGTAAAGCGGCCCCCGGCGCTACGCGTCGCGACCTCGAGCTGGACGCCCTCGTCGAGATCCTCGAGCACAAACGCTTCATCACCTGTCACTCCTATGTCCAAAGCGAAATAACGGGGCTGATACGCGTAGCTGATAAATTCGGCTTCACGGTAAATACCTTTACGCATATCCTCGAAGGCTATAAAGTGGCCGACAAGATGAAGGCCCATGGCAGCAACGCCTCCACCTTCTCGGATTGGTGGGCCTATAAGATGGAGGTCCAGGATGCCATCGCCTACAACGCCGCCATCATGGTGAAAGAAGGGCTGAATGTTTGTATCAATTCGGACGATGCCGAACAGGCCCGCCGCCTGAACCAGGAGGCGGCCAAGAGCGTGAAATATGGCGGCCTCACGGAAGACGAGGCCTTCAGGATGGTCACCCTCAACCCCGCCAAAGCCCTCCACGTGGCGGACCGGGTAGGAAGCATCAAAGAGGGGAAAGACGCCGACCTCGTCCTGTGGAGTGATGACCCCCTGAGCATCTATGCGCGTGCGGAGAAGACCATCGTCGACGGCATCGTATATTACGACATCGATCGCGATGCGCAGATGCGCAAATACATCACCACCGAACGGAACAGGCTTATCCAAAAGCTCGTGGGCGAAAAAAAGACCGGTGCGGCGATGGCGCCCCCGACCCCCAGCTATCACATCGAGCTCAGCTGTGGTGACCACAGCCACCACGATGGCCTGCTGACCATCGACGAAGGCGACGACGACCAATCCACCAACTAAAAAGATCATTCATGCAACTGGCAAAAATAACTTTCACCCTGCTGCTGGCCGCCGCGCTAGGCATTACGGCAAAAGCACAGGACGACGTTTACCCGGCCCAGCCTTATATGGGCAGACTCTTCATCACCGGCGGGACCATCCATGTAGGGAACGGCCAGGTGATCGACAACGGCACCATCGAAGTCAACAACGGCAAGATCATCCGCGTAGGCGCCGATATCCAGCCCTCCGGCGACGCGAAGACCATCGACGCCAAAGGCAAACAAGTCTATCCCGGTCTCATCCTTTCCGTGACCGACCTCGGGCTAAAAGAGATCGGCAGCGGCGTCCGCGGCTCCAATGACTACGAAGAGCTCGGCGACCTCAATCCCGACATCCGCTCTATCGTAGCCTATAACACGGATTCTAAGATCATCAATACGCTCAAGGCGAACGGCATCCTGCTGGCGGGAACGACACCCGAAGGCGGCACCATCAGCGGTTCGTCGACGATCGTGCAGCTCGACGCCTGGAACTATGAAGACGCCGCGTATAAATTGGATAACGCCATCCATGTCAACCTCCCCAGCTTCATGCCTCCGCCCCGGCGTTTCGGCGGACGCTTCGGCGGTGCACCGCAGGGCGATCCCGTGAAAGAC
Source organism: Chitinophagaceae bacterium (assembly GCA_025934485.1). Lineage (GTDB taxonomy): Bacteria > Bacteroidota > Bacteroidia > Chitinophagales > Chitinophagaceae > Puia. The sequence goes on along the minus strand of JAICXX010000130.1, from coordinate 2,969 downwards.
GCACTCAAAAAGATCGAAGAGCTCAAGACCTTTTTCCGCGAAGCAGCGGCTTACAACGCCGAAGCAACACACAAGGAGACCAATTTGAAATTCGAGGCGGTCAAGGGGCTCTATACCAAACAACAAAAACTCTTTGTACACGCCGACCAGGTCAGGCAAATGCTCGTAGCCATCGAACTGGCCAAAGAGTTTGGCTTCGACGTGACCATCGTCGGCGGCAGCGAATGCTGGCAGATCGCCGACCTGCTGAAACAGAACAATATCTCCGTGATCCTCCAGCAGCTCCATGCCCTTCCCACCACGGAAGATGACGACGTGGATCAGCCCTTCAAGACCCCCGCGGTCCTGCAAAAAGCCGGCGTCCTCTTCGCCCTGAACGACAACCACGAAGAGTCACGCTACCGCAACTTGATGTTCAACGCGGGTACGGCCGTGGCCTATGGGCTCACAAAAGAAGAAGCGCTGGAAGCCATCACCCTCAACGCGGCAAAGATTTGCGGTATCGATGATCGCACCGGCTCGCTCGAAGCAGGCAAAGATGCCAATATCGTGATCAGCGGCGGCGACATCCTCGATATGCGCACCAGCCTCATCGAACATTGTTTTATCCAGGGCAGGGAAGTGAGCCTGGAGAATAAACAGACGCAGCTATACCATCGGTACATGACAAAATACGGGCTTCCCGAAACACCGGGCCTTTAACCTATCCGACATTTATCCCCGCTGCCGGCGACGACAGCGGGGTTTTCTATTATATTTCAATTAGTTATAGCTTTAAGTATAGTTAAAAGAAACATCTTTATTTAATAAATTATAGGTGTAATTATAACTTTGTATATATTTGCAATTACTATAACTATACCTATAATGCTGGTGCCGAGCCCGATCTTCTCGAGGGATGTCTATATCGACCGGATAAAACCCTTTATTCGGAAAGGGCTCATTAAAGTTCTATCCGGACAACGCAGGGTAGGCAAAAGCTATTTGCTCTTTCAGCTCATTGAATTCATCCGATCTCAGGATTCGCAAGCAAACATCATTTACATCAATAAGGAAGATCTTCAATTCGATGCGATCACCGATGCAAGCAGCCTTAATCAATATATTCTTTCCAAATCCAAAAAAGAAACCGTCAACTATATCTTCATAGATGAAATTCAGGATATCGATGAATTTGAAAAGGCGCTACGCTCATTGCTGCTCGATCAGAATAATGATCTTTATATCACGGGCAGTAATGCCAATCTTCTTTCCGGAGAACTGGCCACGTATTTGAGCGGCCGGTATGTTGAATTCAAAGTGTATAGCCTCGCGTATACGGAATTCCTGCATTTTCATCGGTTGGAGGACAGCGATTCAAGTATTGAATCCTATATTAAATATGGAGGATTGCCTTATTTGATACACTTACCTCTGACGGACCTGGCATTCGAGTACATCACCAGTATTTACAATACGATAGTTTACAGAGACGTGGTTAGTCGGTACAGCCTGCGCAATAGCCCATTCCTGGAAAAGCTATTGCGTTTTCTTGCCGATAATATTGGAAGCCTCTTTTCCGCGAAACGGATCAGCGATTTCCTGAAGTCTCAACGCACGAATATACCGCCTAACCAGATTCAGCAATATTGTGCTCATCTGGCAAATGCCTTTATCGTCCATGCGATAGATCGCTATGATCTCGTGGGCCGAAGAATTTTTGAAATAGGAAACAAATTCTACTTTGAAAATACCGGGATACGAAATGTCATCACCGGATACAAGATACAAGATCGCGGCAAACTCCTGGAGAATATCGTATGCAATCATCTGCTTTACCGGGGCTATGATGTTAAGGTTGGCGCCTTCCACGCCCAGGAAATCGACTTTGTCTGTGAACGGACCAATGAACAGTTGTATGTCCAAGTGGCACTGCGATTGGATGATCAGCCTACGATCGACCGGGAGTTTGGGAATTTATTATCCATACCCGATAACTACCCAAAGATCGTGGTGAGTGAGGGAGGTTTTGAGGGCAATACTTACCAGGGAGTCCGTCACATGTCTATACGAGAGTTCCTGAACTCTATCTTTTAACATGCCCCGGTTCCGGCGCAAACTCCACCACCATCACCAGGAACGCCACATGGAGCAGCTGCGTCGGCAGGATGTTCCAGTTCTCCACCGTCGTAGTGCCAAAGATGAGCAGGATCATCACGATAGCACCCGCGATCGCCGCCTGCCGCGTGAACAGCCCCGCAAGCAACAACACCCCTACGATGAGCTCCGCAAAAGGCAAAACGTAGCTAAAAGGGATCACCAGCGCCTCGGGTAAATACGATTTTTGGAATTCCCCGGCCATTCCCTTGCTAAAGGCCGCTAGCTTGGGCATCCGGACGACGCCGTGGCCAAAAAAGCTCATGCCGATGGCTAACCGCGTGAGAAGATAGGATGTGGACTTCATACTAAGATAATTTGATGACACGAAAATTGCGATAATTTAGCTCATGCGCAGCAAAAATCGGCGGTTGGCCCTACTCTTTTTATTCTTATCGGGTTCCTTTTTCGGCAAAAGCCAGGATTTTTACCCGCACGGGGATACGACCCGTACCCTGCTTCCCAATGGCTGGTATCTCACGCCAGCCGGGACTTCTGTCCCCCTCAGCTCCGACCTCCCGCTGAACATCGCCCTGGCGCCGGATGGGCTTCATGCCGCGGTGACCAATAACGGCAACGGCGCACAGACCATCGATCTCGTCGATCTCCGGTCACGCCAAGTAACCGCATCCGTACCCATCGCCAAGGCCTGGCTTGGTCTCGCCTTCGACAAGGACCAGCTGTATGCTTCCGGCGGCAACGATGATATCATCCGCCATTATAAACTTGCCGGCGATACGCTCCTGCCCGTGGACACCCTCATTCTCGGCAAACCCTGGCCCGCCGATAAGATCAGCCCCACCGGCCTCACCGTCGACTCGAAACATCATCGT
>JAICXX010000306.1 GCA_025934485.1 Chitinophagaceae bacterium | reverse complement strand
CGGCATTGTGCCCGAACCCCTCGGCGGCGCACACTGGGATTATACCGAAGCCGCGGGTTTGCTCAAGCCGAAACTGGCGGAGACCTTACATCAATTAAGTCAATACACACCCGAACAGCGGATCAGTAAGCGGATCGAGAAATTTGGCAAGATGGGCTTCTGGAATGAGGTGCCGGCCTGAGCCGAGATGGCGAAAAAGCACCGAAGAAACCGTTCCTGAAGCAGCAGAGGCCAAACCCGGAGACTGCAACCGGGGCCAGCAACCGACAAAACGGGCTGGCCGAAGCAAACGGTAGCGTCCCGCGGAAGGACGCCGAGATACCGATAGACCGTCTTCCGCGAATTTTTATTACCGCTTAATACCAATACACAATGTCGCTCAGACAACAGCTCCGGGGAACCGGAGTGGCAATCGTAACTCCTTTTCAAGCTGACTTCAGCATCGACTATGTCGCACTGGACCGCATCATCGATTTCACGATCACCGGCGGCGTGGAATATATCGTCACCATGGGCACTACCGGAGAAACGCCGACCATCTCCAAAAAAGAGAAAAGAGCCATCATCGAATACACTTATGAGAAAGCCGACGGCAGGGTGCCCGTGGTCGTAGGGGTAGGTGGCAACAATACCGCCGAGCTGGTAGAAGAGCTGGAATCCCTCCCGCTGGAAGCTGCCACGGCAGTCCTCAGCGCAAGTCCCTACTACAGCAAACCTTCCCAGGAAGGTCTTTTCCAACACTATAAAATTCTCGCCGCCGCATCGCCCAAACCTTTGCTGTTGTACAACGTCCCCGGCAGAACCGGCCGGAACCTCAACGCCGCCACCACGATCCGGCTTGCCCGCGAGGTAAAGAACATCGCCGGCATCAAAGAAGCCAGCGGTGACATGGCCCAATGCATGGAGATCCTGCGCGACCGGCCCGAAGATTTCCTGGTCGTGAGCGGCGATGACGCCCTGGCCTTCCCGCAGATAGCGGTGGGTATGGACGGGGTAATCTCCGTTGCTGCCAACAGTTGGCCCAAAAATTTCACCGAGATGATCCGCCTCGCATTGAAAGGCGACCTCAAAGCCGCCAAAGCACTCAACGACAAACTGATCGCCGGCTATGAGATCATCTTCGCCGAGAACAACCCCGCGGGCGTCAAAGCCGCGATGAGCGAGCTGAAGCTGATCGGTAACCATGTGCGGCTGCCGCTGGTACCATTGAGCGAAGGCGTTCACACGCGATTGCGCGCTTACATGAAGGGGTAACCCCAGAATCTGCAGAGGCCATGCGGCCGGCAGGGCAACCTCTGCCGGGGGACTGACGTTTGCATAAGGAATGCGGGGCGCGGCGTGTCCGTGGATACCCGACACAAAATGCAAATGAAAAGGTGGTTTCTTGGGGCGGGCATCCTGGTCGCGGTGATAGTCGCGGGATATTTTATTGCGGAAGGAGTAGTCCGCAATAAGGTGGCGGCGGCACTCGCTTCGCTGCCCGATTCGCTACAGGCGGAGTATGCTGCCCTGCACGTCAATCTACTCACGGGTTCGGTGACCATCGACTCGCTTCATGGCCGTGGCATCGAGATCGCGCATGCCGCCGCGCATGGCATCGGCTTTTTGCACTATCTGCGATCGCATGAGCTAAGAGTTCGCTCGCTTGTTTTACGGGGGTGTACTTTTAAGAAAGAAGGGCTGTCTCTTGACGGTGATGTGATTATCGATTCTTTAAGCGGTTCACCGGATAGCCCGCACGTAAGTAGTGTGCAGGCGAAGATCGACCGTTTGCGCTACGCGATCCCCGATGCCGACGAGGTCATCGTGGGCCGCCATCTGGAGCTGGACAGCCGGAACCAACATTTCCAACTGGATACCTTGCGTATTTTCCCGACCATGGAGGCGCTGGAGATCGGCCGGAAACGAGGGCACCAGGTCGATGTAGTCGAGGCGACCATCGAAGGGATCACGGCAGACGGTCTGGATGTCATGGGACTCTTACGACACCGACTGACGGCCGAAAAGATTGCGATCCGGCAGGATCATATCCATGTCTTCCGCGACCGGCGGCTGCCGCTGGTACAGGGTGAAAAAGATATGCCGGTCCAATCGCTGAAGGCCCTGCCGGTAACGCTACGCATAGGATCGGTGGACCTCGGTCCCACCTTTTTTTCTTATGAAGAATATCCCGCCAAAGGGGATCGGACGGGTGAGCTGAAGATCTATCACTTGAAAGGTCGGATCGCCCCTTTGATCAATCATCCGGTGGCGGGTGACCCAGATTATATCACTGTCCACACGGAGGGATCGCTGATGAACTCGGGATCGGTGTTCGCTCTAACGAAGATGCCTTTGCATTCCGGTGATCCTTATCTTGTCGACGGCGCCTTTCATGACCTCGATGTGACCAGGCTGAACGACCCCGCTGAAAATCTGGGCAAGCTGCATCTCGAATCGGGGCTGCTGAATTTCCTTAGTTTTCATTTCGTGATGACCACGGAAAAGTCCACGGGGGAGATCATCGGCGAATATCACGACCTGGTGGTCGACAAGCTCAAAGACAATGGAAAGGTAGCGAAGCTGAAGTCATTTGCGCTGAAGAAATTCATCATACCGCGTAATAAGGATAAGAGTCTGTCCGTAAAGAAACGCACGGGGAAGGTCGATTATAAACGAAATCCCGAGCGCTATTTTTCTTACTATCTACTGCATTCGTTGCTGGTGGGAGTGAAGAGCAGCTTTTCGTTGGGATTCCTGTTGCCGGGCTAAGTCAAACCGGCGCCCGGATCAGGTCTTATACGTAACGCCTTCGAGAGCGAGATCGGTATTCGGGAAGACCTCTCGGGCTTCCTGCTCGAAGACCTGCAGTTTCTCATATTTGGAGCTGAAGTGACCGATGAGGAGCCGGTGGACGCCGGCTTCGCGGGCGATGGTGGCGGCTTGTACCGTGGTGCTGTGAAAGCGCCGGCCGGCCTGCTCTTCGAGGTCTTTGAGATAGGTGGTTTCGTGGTAAAGCAGGTCGACCCCGCGGACCCTTTCAGCTGTGCGAAGATCGAAAAGCGTATCGGCGCAATAGGCATAGGATCGCGCTTTGGCCGCGGGTTCGGTCACGGCCTGGTTCTCGACGAGAACGCCATCCTTGCGGAGATAGGATTCGCCCCATTTGAGGCGGTCGAAGAAGGAGGAGGGCACTTCGTATTGCCGCGCTTTATCGGGGTTGATGCGCCGAAATGGGCGGATCTCCCTAAACAGAAAGCCCCAGGACTCAATGCGATGATACACGGGAAAACAGCTCACTTCAAAGCGCGTTTCACGGAGGATCGGTCCATCGGTGATGAGCGGATGAAAATGCAGGGGGTAGGGCAGGCCGATGTCCGCGACCTTGAGCTGCATGCCGATGATTTCATGCAAGGCCGGCGGCGCATACAGATGCAATTCCTGGGTGCGTCCCAGCAAGCCCATTGACGTGAGCAGGCCGATGAGCCCAAAATAATGGTCGCCGTGTAAATGGGAGATGAAAATGTGATTGATCTTGCTTCGCCGGATCTTGTATTTGGCCATCTGCATCTGCGTACCCTCACCACAATCCACGAGGAAGATCTGGTCTTCCATGGTGACCACCTGTGCCGTGGGGTGGCGATCGAAAGCCGGGAGGGCGGAGTTATTACCTAAGATTGTGACGGCCAGCATTACGCGTTGTTACCTGTTTTTAAAAAGTTACGATCTAAGATTTGGTGTTTGGCGAATTTAGGGGTTAACGACAATTAAAAGTCCTGAATTGTGTGTAAAATATTTGGTAAGTAGGATATGCCGAATAAATTGAGATGGATGAGCAGCGGATAGAGATTGGCGATTGTCCACTGCTGCCGGTAATTTTCGGGCAGGGGATAATGGGCTGCATAGGCCTCGTAGAACGCCGGGTTGAAGCCGCCGAAGAGCGTGGTCATGGCGAGGTCGACACTGCGATGGCCGTAATGAACGGCAGGGTCGATGAGGACGGGCCGGCCCTTGTCGTCGCAGAGGAAATTGCCGGACGAAGGCGCCTGGCGCCGGCCGAAGGCCAGACACAAAACGTTTGCCGGCGGAGGGCCGGGGGCTCGGGCTCGAAAATTGCCGGTAGCACCTGGTAGAGCCATTGGAACCGGTCGCGGGCGGCGGCGGGAAGGAGGCCCTGCTCCGAGACGAGGCGGATCTGGGGTTCGAGGCGACGGTGGATGAAAAAGTCGGGCCAGTTGTCGGCTGGGGTATCGCCCTGGGGTGGCGCCCCCATGTAGTTGTCGTGACCGAGACCGAAATTGGCGCTCTTTGCCGGGCCCGTGGCTGGCGGGGTGACGCGATGCAGGGGGCAAGCTGTTTCCCCAAAGCCGCCAAAAAACGGGTATTGGGCGCCCCCTGGGGAATCCATTCCAGTACGAGCACTTGCCGTTCATCAAGGACGGTGCAGGCTATGGTGAGTGGGGTGCGGAAGAAACCACCGGCTGGTGTCTTTCGTAAATACCTCGAAGGGATCGTTGATGGAGCCTCCGCCAACCGGCCGGAGGGTGAGGGGGCAGGCCGGGGGGCCGGCGGAGGATCGATTGCAGGTCTGTCGGCATTTTCGATGTAGATGTCTGACTTTCTGGCGGTTGTCTTAGTTCGACGCTGTAAGCCTGCAGGGGTCAAAGGTCCGGGCCATTGAGCAGTTCTCTCTCCACCTCTTCCAGATGGATGATGTCCCAGGCCTCGCTTTCCGTGGGAGTTACGTTCATCATTTCCAAAAGGCCATTGTCTTCCAGGCTTTTCTCTACAGCTGGCGTCAGCTCGCAGATCACGAAGGAGGCGCTATTGTCATAGAATGCCTGCTGGATGCGGACAAGGGCCTCGGCGGCAGCTTCGTCCACGGTTTGGGTGTCTTTTAAGATGAAAACCACGTTTTTAACGTCTTTTTCGAGGATAGGGAGTAAACATTGATCTAAATCTTCTGTCATATTAGCAGCAAGGGACGATTCTTTGATAGTAATGGCATGAAATTTTTCCTTGGTATCAATTTTGACTTGCATATACACTTAAAGATTATTAACGGCCGTTAATAAAGTGGCGGAAACAGAAGTCAAAAATAT
>JAICXX010000379.1 GCA_025934485.1 Chitinophagaceae bacterium | reverse complement strand
GAAGAAGCTCTCCGCCATCGCACTAAGCATCATCACGTTTGCCGCCCACGCCCAGGCGCCGGATACGGCGACCGTCCAATGGGATAAGACCGGGATGGTCTCCAAAACGGCGCTCACCCTGCAGGTCGTCGTCAACCCCCCGCTACGCCGCGGGAGCTCCATCCACGATTCTATCTTCTCGGCGCTGCACAACCTGGGCTGCGACTATGTGCGTTATGTTCCCTGGCTGCCCTATCCCCGGCTGGGTGTGGCCGAACTTCAACCGCCGACCAAACAAAAGACTTCCTGGGACTTCAGCGTCATCGATCCCCTGACCCTCGATTTCCTCAATGCCACCAAAGGGCATTCCGTCATCCTCAACTTCAGCACCATCCCCGCCTGGATGTACAAGACGGAGCAACCCGTGACCTACCCCGATGATCCCTACCAGGTAGTCTGGAACTATACCCAGGGCAGCGTACCACGTGACACAACTTACCACGAGATTGCCAACTATTACGCCAGATTATATAGCTGGTACACCAAAGGTGGCTTCACCGATGAGCTCGGAAAACGCCATGAATCCGGCTATCACTACAATGTTCCCTATTGGGAAGTGCTCAACGAAGTAGACTTCGAACACAACAATACGCCACAATCCTACACACGGCTTTACGACGCCGTTACCGAAGCGATCAAAAAGGAATCCCCTGGGACCAAATTTGTAGGGCTGGCGCTCGCCTATTCGGACCGGCCGGAATGGTTCGAATATTTCCTCGACCCCAGGAACCACAAAAAGGGTACGCCGCTCGATATGATCTCCTATCATTTCTATGGCACAGGTGGGGTGGAGCAGGGTGCCGATGCCCTGCAGTATACCTTCTTTGATCAGGCGGATGTCTTTCTCAGAGGCGTTAAATTCATCGAGAACATCCGCAAAAGACTTTCCCCGACCACAAAGACCACCATCGACGAGCTCGGCAGCATTCTCGATAACGACAACGATGTTCCGGATAGAAAAACGCCGATCCCGGCCTACTATTGGAACCTCTCCGGCGCCTTGTATGCCTATACCTGGCTAAACCTGGCGCATATGGGCATCGATATCGTAGGCGAGTCACAGCTCATGGGTTATCCCACGCAATATCCCAGCGTGAGCATGATCAATTGGGCTACCGGGGCGCCCAATGCCCGCTATTGGGTGCTCAAATTATTAAAAGACAATTTCGGCCCGGGCGATAAATTCGTAAACAGCGGTCTTCAGGGCAATGATCCCAATGCAGCGGCGATCACCCAGCAGGCCGTCGTCACCGCCAAAGGCCACAGGCTCCTGCTGATCAATAAACGCAACCTGTCCGTAAGCCTCGTGCTGCCCAAAGATCTCCAGGGCGCCACGATCAGTATCGTCGACCCCTCCACCGGCGACGGAAAACCCGCCGTATCTACGGTCACAGGAGCGCCCGTCGAGCTGAAACCCTTTGCGGTGGCAGTCGTCGGCAACTAGCCCCGCGGCCAGCGCCCATAGCCGCCGGCTTCCGTATCTTTGCCGCATGGAGAACCGACAACAGCTCGTCACCGAAGCCGGCACCCGCGATTCCCTCCTCTGGGAGGTCAACGGTATTAAGCTTGGCTATGCCGTCTCCCGGTTCAACAAGCCGGGTGGCTTTAGCGCAAGCAACCATCGCGACGATGTCATCCGCCTGCACCTCGGCCTTCGCGGCAATTATAGCTTTTACCACAAGCAGCTGGACCAGGATTTCCACCTCATAGGCGGGCATCATAATATTCTCTATTCCCGCGAGTTCGATATGACTGTCGATCCGCACACCCTCGAGCTCGAGACCTTTGGCGTCCAGTTCCCCCGCGAGACCTT
>JAICXX010000133.1 GCA_025934485.1 Chitinophagaceae bacterium | reverse complement strand
CTGTAGAAGGCAGAAACATCATGGTCAAGGAAGAAATCGACCGTGACGCGGATGTCTTTCCAACTGTCCGGTTGTCTCAACACCATAAATATGTTTTCAGCGAGCCAATCCCGGATAACGGGTTTCCATGCGACGATCTCACCAACCGTTGAACGAAAGGAGAAAACCTCCGCTTCTTTGTTCAACAAAAACAGGTAATCCTCTTCCGTGACAACAGAAATGTCCTCCGGCCAGACCTGGTTGCCTAATCTTTTCGTGTTCCAGGGTTTCCACTCTATGGTCCAGCCGGGCATATTTGCCGTTCTTTCGCGCAGCCGAAATGCTCTCGTGATCTTATAAAGGTCCTCTGTCGAATGAGGTTTTTGTTTCCCACCGCGCAATCGGATCGGCTGAAAAGGTTCTTCCCGGATAATGCTGCGCAGAAAATCCAGGTATTTTTTATCGAGTTGTTGTATGAAGAGTTTTTCATTCATTCACTAACAATTCTTTTTTCTCCTTGAGTTCTTTTTTGGTCATATTGAACAAAATGCTATGCCGGTTATTCACCCGTTGAACAAGATGCACATGGGCAATAAAACTCTCGACGATCTGTATCTTGTCGCTGGGGGTGACTACCAGCAGTTGGAGATGCAATTGTTTACACAGCTCCATAAGATAGGTAGCCTTTTCTTCATCCTGGTTGCTGAAGCTTTCGTCAACGGCAATAAACCGAAGGCTTTTGGAATTTCGCCCTTCCCTGGTGATACCAAACTGATAGGCGATGGCGCTACAGAGAATAGTATAGGTCAGCTGCGCCTTTTCCCCGCCGGAAAGTTGTCCCATCTGGCGATAGGTTTTTTTGAGCTCGCCCGTCTCCCTGAACTTTTCATCGGCCCAGAATTCGAACCAGTTCCGAACATCCAACACGCGGCTTCGGTAGGACTCGCTTTCGTCAAGGGTGTCCACGAAGGGCTGAACGTTTTGCTTGAAATGGGCGGCCTTGTTCTCAAAGCTGTTTTGCTGCCAATCTGCGGCCTGAGGAAGAGCGTTCAGTAAACGGGAACGAAACTCCTTTATCACAGTATCTGTCACCGGCCGGATACCGAGCTGGATATAGGTATCAGGCAAGCGGTTGAAGTTGATCCCGCCGAGGGATTGATTGAGCGTGGTGATACTGTTTTTGATCTTTCTCTCCCAGCTTTCCAGCTCTTCGTTGAGTACGCCCATCTTTATCACGGCAGTATCGTGAAGCAGCCGTTCGAAGTCTTTTTTGTAATGCGGCAGGTTCTCGGTTTCCAGCTTTTGCAGCCATTCGATATATTCACCCGAGTGTTCACGTTCGATAGACAGCTGTTGGGTATCCGCGGCCCAGTCCGTAAAGCGCTGGAGTAATTCCAGCGGCGGGTTTTTGATCCGGCTAATGGCCCTGTCCAGTTCACGCCCCTCCCTGCCCGCGGCCTCCTCGTGCTGTTTTGCGGCCTGCTCCGTTTTTTCCATGAGCTCACCGTAAAGCGTGTCGATATTTTCCAGCGTCAGTTGCTCCTCCCCGGCGAGGTTGCCATGTTTCTGCTGGAACTTTAATAAGAGGTCTTTATCGGCCTCCTGTAGCAACCCGACGAATTGATCGAGATGCTGCCGCTCTTTTTCCAGGGACTGAATAGCGTTTTCGGCCAATACTTTTTTTCCAACAAGGTCCTCGCTTTCTTTTTCCTGCAGTGACAGCCGGGTCCTGATCTCTTCGAGTTGCTGGGTCAGCGCCTTTAGCTGGTCACTGCTTTTTTTCAGCTTCGCGGCATGCTCTTCGTTTGTATGGATGGCCTGCTGCAGGGCGGCGACATGGATACTTTTGAAATCACCATGGTCGCGGATATTTTTGACAGCGAACACCTGTTCCTGCAGGCGGCTCTCTTTTCGGGAGGTCCGCTGGATGGCTTCTTCGGCCTGCTCTATTTCGGTGAGTAATTGCGAACGACGATGCTGCAACGCTTCCTTTTTCTTTTCATTATTCCACCCCATTACATAGCGGCTGGCGTCATTGCTCCCGGGCCTGTCGTCTTTTTCATGGCGGTCCCTGTTTTTGATCAGACCCTGCATGGTGATGGCCCGCTCATAACGTTCGAGGGTTTTTTCATTTTCGACGCAGCTGTAGGAATATTGCTGGATGATCTGCTGGCTGACCCAGGCGCTCAGGGGGTGTTCGGGATGGAATTCCATTTTATGCCATACGGTTCCATCGTCTGCATGTTGCCGGAGCGCAATGTCTTTGACGTGGTTGTAGACCAGCCGGCCTCGCAGATTGGTGTTATTGACATAGCGGTTGACTCGCTTATAATATTTGTCCGGCACCAGCATACGGGTGGATAGGGAGTACAAAAGCTTCTCCATCTCCGGCTGCCAATTCGCTTCTTCGGTTCTCACCTGCATGAGTTCCCCGGCAAAAGGAATGTCTTCCTCCTCCAGTTTCAGTTCCGCGCAGAGGTCCCGGCGCAGGCTGATGAGATAGGCCGGGATATTATTCTTGCTTTGGAGCAGGACGTTCAACTCGTTCTCGACGATCTTTTTTTCCGCAGTGGCCTTTTTGCACTGGTCCTGGGCTTCATATTGGTCTTCTTTGTTCAGGCGGATCTCCGTGGCGAGCCGTTTGTCCGTGCGATCCGCTTCTTTTTTGATCCGCTGGTAGGCCGGCTCGTCGGTGGCATTGGTCTCGGTGAGCCGAAGACTCTCACACCATTCGGTAAACTTCCTCAAAGCATAAGCAGCTTCTTTGACCTGGTGTTCGAGGCTCTCTTTTTCCTTCTCGAGCTGCTGCAGGCGCTGACCGGCTTTATTTTGTTCGAGCTGATTGAGCGTTTGCCGTTCTTCTTCGCGAAGGGTGTCGATGGTCTGCTTTACAGCGTCGGATTGCCGGATGGCGGACGCCAGGTCCTGTTCCAGTTCTTTGATCCGGGAGTCGAGCAGATGATATTTAGTATAGTTCCTCCAAATTTTCGCGGTATCCGCTTCCTGCCGCGCCTGGACGCCGAGATCCGCCTGTTCTTTGAAGGCCAGGTAGTGTTTTTCCAGTGGCTTGAGCAGCCGGACCTGTTCTTCCGTTTTTTCTATGTTACGCTGTGCATCGATGAGGGTGGAAAGGTGCTTCTTCAGCTCCTGAAACTCAATCTCCATATTCCGCGGTTCGAGCATATTGCTCCGGATGAATTCATTGAGATCACCCAGGACCTTGATGCCCATGGTCTGATTGAAAAGGCTTAGCGCCTGCATGCTTTGCATCCCCATCACCTCAACCATCCGCTGAGCATACTTGCTGGCAGCGTCGAACCATTCGACTTGTTTGCGGCTTCCTTTGTTGTATTGCTGATCGATCCGTTTTCGCCATCCGCCGCCGAGATCAAAAGGTTTGAAATTATCCTCGATATGCAATGGTTTGTGGGCGATCGCGAATACCCGGCGCATATCGCCGCCGCTGAACCACCGGACCTGAAACAGCGTTACATATTGATCCGCCTCATTGGCGAAATGCGCAAGCAGGATGCTATAAGCCTGTTCCTTGTTTTCCCGCAGGTAGAGCGTTTTACTGCCCTGGCCGCTATCGGTATGGACACTGCCATACCCACCCATGACATAGCTTTCTTCGGTGCGATCACCCTTCTTTTCGCTGCCGGAACTCTGGTTGTAGAACCGGTGTTTCTTTTCCGGAACGATCAGCGTCAACAGCGCGTCTACAAAAGTGGTCTTCCCGCTGCCATTAGCCCCTGTGAGCAAGGAGGTTTCACCCCCGGGAACGATCTTCCATACGTTCTCATCGAACGTTCCCCAGTTAAAAAGTTCCATATATTGCAAACGGAACCCGGATTTATTTTCATCGGTACTAAATACGCCCAGTTGCATGTTGGGTGAGTTGTTGTTTGAAGTTTTCCAAAATTTCATTGTCTACCCTTGCCTTGATGATCTTTTTGATCCGGAACTTCTCTTCATCCAGCAGGTCGCTGTTCTCGACCTTTTCCAGGAAATCCATCTCTTCCGCCCGGTCGATGAGTCTGTCCAGGTCGCGGATGAACTTTACCCGGCTGGGGTTTTCTTTGAAAAAGAGCTCGGCATATTCTTTTATTTCCCGGCGCTTTTTGATCAGCTCACGGGTGGAAACCTCTCCTACTTCAAATTCGGCCATCATATCTCTCAGGAGGACAAGCAGAATGCTCTCTTCGTATCCAAGGGGGATGCGCCGGATCCAGCCGGCGACATTTTCTTCCTCGTCGAGCTTGATCTGTTCCAGGAACGCATAACCGTCCTCTTTTTCAAGGACGAGCATGAGCCCAAGGCCCTGGAGGAATTTCGTCAGTTCGTTTTGATAGGTGAGCAGCTGCTCCCATGCCGTTTTCTCAAGGTATTCGACCGGGCCTTTCAGTAATTTGATCAGCACGGGCGTGAAGGGTAATATAGATGGTTTATCCGTCATTTTCCAATTATGTTATCGTATCTCTTTTATCTGCTAAAAAGGAGATACGGGACTTCAATGAATTGCGTTCTTTCCTCGTTCAGCTGGATCAGTTCGGTGATCTCCTGCATGGCCTGTACCCGGCTGGCTTTCTCCCTGATAAAGCTGAAATAGCTCACCACTTCGGCGACGCCATGTTCCAGTCCGGCCGATTCTATCACTTCCAGCAGTGTTACGGTGGTCCTGGATTCCAACGCCCGCTCCACATTTCCCCAGAGCTTCTTTTTATCGATATGTTTTGCACTTAGCAATCGGCCAAAACGTTCCAGGTCTTCGATCTTTTCCATTGCGCCCGTGGGTTGCTTTACAATAGAAACGCCTTGTTTTTCGGAAAGATTGAGTTTTCTTTCCATATTCATCCGGATAGGAACAGGCACACTTAGTTCTATCCCGCAATCCGGTGTTTCATCTTCCATAAAACGGAAGATCAGCTCCTTGATGCTGCCTATTTGCTGTCTTAACCGCCGGTGCCGCGCAATCTCTTTTTCCGTGATGATGCGGCTCAATTTTTCCGCCATCCTATCGTTCGATTCATACACATTGCGGCCCTGCTGCAATAATAGGGATTTGATGTTCTCGACGAAGTCGCCGTCGTTTTCTATGTCGCGATCTTGCAGAAGTTGAAGTAATTGATCCGTGAGTTGCCGCCATTCTTCCTGGCCTTCCCGGGAGACCAGAAAATCCCAGAAAGCATAAAAGCTCTTACCTTGATCGCTTTTTCGAAGTGCATCGTAGGCTTCAAAAGCATAGCCTATAATAGCCCCTTTGTTCTTTTCGGCTTTCGTATGTTGTTCGACGATATGCCGGTGGATATACTTGAAGTTGTCTTCGACCTCCCGGAAATCACTGATCAGCTCATGGCTTATACGAACAAACCACTCCATTCTTTCGCGGATCTGGGCATTCGTGTAGATTTCGGGTTTGAAGCCCATTTCGATCCGTTTTATCTCTTTGTCGATGTCAGCCTTCTTGTTTTTAAGCTCTTCGAGTCGTTTTGTCGTGTCATCTTCCGTGTATTCCACCATTTCGCGCAAGGTCTGGAACAGGAACCGAAAGCGGCTTTCTGTGCCCACAAACTGTCGCTTTTCCAAGCTTTGCAGCCACTGGAATATTTTTTCGGTATGAGCGCTCAGTTGATATTGCGTGACGGCTTCGGCGTCAGGGAAATCTTGCAGTAATCGTTTTTGTACCCAGTTCAAGAGATATTTTCGTGCCCGGCTTTCCTCGTCTTCGCCGAATTCGATCCTGGCTTCTTCGAGGTCTTCTATTGCTTCCGAATGATTACGGAGCTCTTCTGCCAATAGGACGATCAGCCGGGATTCGGGCAGGGAGAGAACATTTTCGGATTTGAATGCTTTAAAAAGAAAAGGGATCACCCAGTGCGCATTTCGCATGCGGATGATCTGTACGGAAGGGGCGGTTTCGAATAAATAGGATAGCTCCGGTATCGGCATCTACAAAAAACGTTAAGGCGTACAAATTAACTCTTCGCGCGATACGATGCTCTCCTGCCGGCCTGCTGGGGATAAAAATTTTGCGAATTGGGGATTAAATGTGTATTTTTTTAATCCGGCCGGCACCTTACGAGATAGTGCTCCCGTCCGCTGTCATACACCGGTTCGACACTCCACCCTTCCTCCGTCAGGATTTTGCGCAGCGTCTTTCGGTCGATGAAAAGCCATTGGAACCAATCCGACTGCCGCCGGCGATATTCATATTGATAAAAGATCGCCCCGTAGTACTCGCCGGTCTTTGGTAGGCGCCCACGATAGAGATACGCTATATCGCTGGAGTCGAAGATGAGCTGGCCCCCCGGCCGCAGCAGCTTGCGCGCCTTCGTGAGAAAACGCCGCAGTCCATCCAGGTTGCCGGCCAGGCCGATGCCGTTCATCAGCAATAGCAGTGTGTCGTAACGTCCACCTTTAAGCTTGAAGAAATCCTCGCAGATCACCTTTCGTACACCGCGATTCTTCATCAGTCTCACGAGCATCGGCGAAATATCCAGCGCGGTGACATCCTGCCCCAGCTGCTGCAAGGCCAGCGCATGTGACCCCGCGCCCGCGCCGATATCCAATATCCTTCCCCGGCATTGCTGCAGGGCCACCCATTCCAGCTCGGGCATGTCATTGCTGTTCCGGAAATAGATCTTCACCGGCATCTCTTCGCGCGGACCAGGGCTGCTCCTCCGGGTTTCCGGCGGAATATGACCCTCCGTCGCAGCCTCGCTAATGTCTGGCCTTCGGCCGCGGGACCTGGGGTCCCGCAAGGTATAATTGACCCATAGCTTGGCGGCGGACCGCCGCTGGTCATACGCCGTCATGGCCTCACCGAGAATGTCGTTCATGTGTAATCTTTATCTGCGGCCGGGCTTAGTCTCCCGTTGGAATCGCTTCCCTCACTCCTGCCCGGCGCTGCAGGTCCACTACCGGCACATCGATCTGCCTGCCGATGGGCTTCCCATTGCGATAGGTGATCACCTTGAGCCAGGATGCATATTTGGGGATGGTTAGCGTGCTGGTATATTTCGGGTAGAAATTATCCGGATTCGAGTTGTCGAAACTATAATAGATATCGAGCCCGTTCACTTCGGTGCCGAGATCGACGGTGATGGAATCGTTGGCTTCATAATCCTTTTTCGGGGTGATGATCGCGTCGAACATCGACCGCGCATATTTCACCTGCTCTACATCCATCCGCGGGAAGATATCCTCTACCCTGCCAGCGAAATTATCCCAGTCCTTTCTCTCTTTGGGTGACCACAAAACTTCGGCAACGGCCATGCCACGAGGCCAAACCATATACTGCATGTGGCGGGTGTTGTAGACCTGCTCTGTCCACAGGTTGGCCTGACCGCCGATGATGTATTTCGGATCTACGCTATCGGGAACAGGCTCATACGAGTAGGTCGTCTTCAGTCGAAGCGTCGCATACACCGGGGGCTCGACAGCCGCATCGCCCTGCATATAGTCGAGATAGAAAAAGGTCGTCGGTGACATCACGACGGTGTGCTTCATTTTTGCGGCGGCGATCCCGCCCGCGACACCCCGCCAGCTCATGACGGCCGCATCCGGCGCCAGCCCGCCTTCGAGTATCTCGTCCCAGCCGATCACCTTCTTCCCTTTCGACTCGACGATCTTCTCGACGCGTTTTTCAAAATAGCTCTGCACTTCCTCCATGGTTTTCAGATGTTGTTTTTTCATCAGCTCTTTGACGGCATCACTCTTCTCCCAGAAATTCTTGGCACATTCATCACCGCCCACGTGGATATAAGGGAAGGGGAAAAGCTTCGCGATGGCGGCGAATACCGTATCGAGAAAGGGATAGATCTTTTCGTTGGCGGGACAAAGCGTATTGTCATAAAGCGCATCGAAACCGCCTTTGTGCCAGTTCATGATCTTGTTGCCGGACCGGACCTGGTATTTGTCGGCGCCGGGCGTGCAGGACAGCTCGGGATAGGACACAATGGCTGCAAGGCTATGACCGGGGACATCTACTTCAGGCAAGATATTCACGAACCGTTCTTTTGCATATTCGACGATCTCATGGATGTCTTCCTCGGTATAGAAGCCGCCGTAATCTTTGGGATCGTCTGGTCCCGGATCGGGGAAAGTGCCAAAGGTCCCCACGCGTTTTACGCTCCAGGCGCCCACCTTGGTGAGATTCGGCAACCCTTTGATCTCGACCCGCCAGCCTTCGTCGTCCGTGAGATGCAGATGCAGCAGGTTGAATTTGAATTTCACCATCTCGTCGATAAAACCTTCCACTTCCTGCTTGGTAAAGAAATGGCGCGAGACATCCAGCATCAGCCCCCGCCAGCCAAACCGGGGATAGTCAGTGATCGTCACGCAGGGTGCCTGCCAGGTGCTGCGGTTGATAACCACCTTGCTTTCAATCGCCGCCGGCAGCAGTTGCAACAGGGTCTGGATCCCATAGAATATACCGGCGGGCTGGTTGGCGCGGATGAGGATCGAGCCCGCCTTCACCGAAAGATAATATCCTTCCGCACCCAGCGTCGTTTCCGGTGTTTTATTGAGGACCAGCAGGATCGTGGCGTCTTTGACGGGCTGGGTGGTCACGTTAACCGTATAGCCCGTCGGGACCGCCAGCGCCGTTTTCAGCTCGCTCAGCACGGGGCCCAGCTTTTCGTCCTGGGCTTCGATCACAATGGACTTCGGCAGTGTAAAAGACCCGGCGTTTACGGTGAGGTTCACGGGCGTCGGGATCAGCGCCAGCGGTCCGGACTGGCCGCCGCCGGCGTCAGCTTGAGCAAAAACGGAAGACCCGGCAAGCAAAGTCAGCAGGAAGAGGAACGTTCTCATGGTGTTTGTAGTTTATATATAGTCGTGTTTCCAGATAAAATGTAATGTCCTATTCCACAGAAGTTTCTGAAAAATTAGCCATCGGCCGCAAAGCCACCTTCATTACGACTTTTCGTACCAGGGCCGGTTGCCGCGAAAAGACCTCGGGTTGATGGATATCCTGAGGGAAAAAGATGATGAACTCGCCTTGCTGAAGCGTGATATAGTTCATCTCTTCCCCGGGGATCGAATAAAAGGCGACGTCTTTTTCGGGGCGATAGGGGGTGGTAGCTTGCTGGTCCCTAAAGGGGATATAACCAAATCTTTCCGTGCCGGCAACCATGAGCTGGATATCGGCATAGTCCCGGTGACTCTCAGGATCGCATTCGGCGGCGGGTTTTGTGGTATATTCGTTCACGATGGCCATCACGTTCTCCCCGTCGACGGAATATTTGCCCGGCTCCAGGGTGCGGAAATCGGTGGACAATACATAATCGATGGCTTTTTCAAAATTGGGGCTGATGGTCTTATACCAGTGCAAATAAGCTAGTGTCGAAGTGATCATGAGGGGAAGTTAGCAAAATAAATCTTACATTTTCGGTAACCTTTCTCTCGGGTCGGAGTTTCCATTCACATGGGCGCTGAAGCGGCGCGGAACCAGCCGCCGCCGCGGCGCCCAAAAACGAGTAAATCAAGCTGCTTGAATTCACTGACGGACAACGCACTCATGCTAAAGGTTCGATCCGGGGATCTGGATAAGATGGCGCTACTGTTCCAGCGCCACCATCGTCCCCTGTTTGGATTCCTGTTTCACATGACCCGTCATCGTGAGGCAAGCGAAGACCTTTTGCAGAATGTATTCTACCGGATGCTGAGATCGCGCCATACGTTCACCGGTGAGGGAGAGTTCAAGACCTGGATGTATAGCATCGCCAGAAATGTGGTAAAGGACCACATGAAGAAAAGCCGGCGCGACCCCGATTCCTATGATGCCGGCGAGCTGGCGGAACGCATCAGCGCATCGACACGGACCGACGAGATGCTGGAGCACCGGCTGGAGATAAAAGCCCTGCAACGGGCGCTGAACACCCTGAGTCCCGAAAGCCGCGAGGTGCTGATCCTAAGCCGCTTCCAGGACCTGCGTTATGAAGAGATTGCCGGCGTGCTGGACATCAGCGTCGGCGCCGTGAAAGTTCGCGTCCACCGCGCCATTAATCAGCTCAGGGAGCTGTATACAGAAACCGAGCAAAACAAACCGAAACATGGCCGATGAACCGCGAGGTTCGAACTGACCATTTAAAAGACATGGAATCCGGTTCAAACCACCGAAAAGAAGTAATTATGGAGTGTGCATTTGATAAAACGCTGTTGACCTTTTACCTCGATGACCAGCTCACCGCGGAAGAGCGGGCCGAAGTAGAAGCGCATCTCGCCGGCTGCGCATCATGTCGCCAGGAGCTTGCTACCAACCGGCATCTCCGGACGCTCATGGAAAAGATGCCCGCTCCCGAGCCCTCCGCGGGAACCCTCACCAGGTTCAACGCGATGCTCGATGCCTTCAAGGCCGCCGAACCGGCCTATGCGCAGCCTGATCTGGTCCAGCCTGCCCAGGCGCAACGCCCGGCCCCGGGTCTCATCACCCGGTTGAAACAGCTTTTCGCCATCCACCCCGGCTTTGCCATGGCCTATAGCCTACTGCTCGTCGTCGTTGGCGTCGCGCTCGGTCGCTGGTTCAATGGTCCTGCCTCCGCAGCCGCTCCTTCCGGCGAAAGAAAACAGCTCGAGGAGTTAACTGCCCAGGTGAGCGATATGCGCGACATGATGATGAAATCGCTCCTGCAAAACCCTTCGGCCTCGGAACGTATCAGGGGAGTGAGCTTTACCAGCGAACTCACGACGGTAAAACCGGATGTCATCGACGCCTTGTTGGTCACGCTTAACAACGACCCCAATGTCAATGTCCGGCTGATGACGCTCGAAGCCCTGACCCATTATGCGTCCTATCCCGCCGTAAGGGCCGGTCTCGTGGAGTCGATCTCCGGGCAGGAATCGCCGCTCGTTCAGGCTGCCCTGGCCGACGTGATGCTAAAGCTCCAGGAGAAGAACGCCATCCGGCCCTTTAAAAAATTGCTGCAACAAAAAGATCTCAACAGCCTGGTGCGGATCAAGATCGAAACCGCGATCGCCCGGCTAAGCTAAAAACGTAATAATATGAAAAAATTCATCACCCCGTTCCTCACGGGTCTGGCCCTGCTTTGTCTTAACGGCATCAAGGCGCAGGAGTTCAAGGAGCACATTCAAAAAGAGTTCCCGGTGACTGCCGCCGCAACAGGCCATCTGGTCATCTATAACCTCAACGGCCCGATAAAGGTCGAAGGTTATGCCGGCGACAAAGTGGAGATCGGCATCGATAAGGTGATCACCGCCGACGATTCGGATCGCCTCGACAAGGGAAAGGCCGAGTTCAAACTGGGTTTCGACCAGCATGCCGACAGCATCACGGTGTATATCGCGGAGCCCTTCGATACCCGGCCGCACAAATGGGTCGGCTGGGATGGTGACAGAAATATCGAATACGATTTTCAATTGTCATTCACTGTACGCGTACCCTATGCCATGAATGTAAAAGTCTCTACCGTCAACCGGGGCGACGTCGTCGTACAGGATGTCTCCGGCGAGTTGGATGTCAACAATGTCAACGGCCCCATCACGATAAAGAACGCCAAAGGCGAGACCAGGGCCCATACGATCAACGGTGATCTCACGGTAAACTATCTCGATATGCCGCCCATGGGGTCCGATTATTATACGCTCAACGGGACGCTGACGGTGACGTATCCGGCGAGCATGTCGGGAATCTGTGTGTTCAAAAGCATGAATGGTTCGTTCTACACCGATTTCCCCGACTTCGAGATCCTTCCGGCCCAGGTCACCAAAAATGAGCAACAAACGGGCAAGGGGGTCATGTATAAGCTCAATGTCGCCAAAAGGATAAAGATCGGTAATGGCGGAAAGGTGTTCAAATTCGAAACCATGAATGGAGATATCTATATTAAAAAGCAATCTATATGAAGACGAAAATCATCCCGGCCTTGATTTTAGCGATAGCATTCGCCGGCACGACACAGGCACAAAATCAAAACGACAACAAACAGCAGGTGGTAGTTCCCCTGAGCTCGCCTGGCAAGAGTTGTAAGGTAAAGGTCCATGCACTCTACGGTTCGATCAGGATCACCACCTACGAAGGCAAGGATGTCGTTGTAGAAGTAGAGTCCGATAAAAGAGACGATGATGGGGGCTCCTCAGGCAGTGGCGGCATGCGCCGCATCGGTGGCGGCGGTGCCGAGGTGACGGCCAAGGAAGACGACAATACCGTCAATATCGATGCAGGGCTGTCTCATGTCAAACTGATCTCGATAAAAGTTCCCGCAAATACCAACGAACTGGAAGCGTCCGCGGTGAACGACGGCAACATCACCATAAAAGACGTCAGCGGCCAGATCGAGATCACCAACGTCAACGGCTGGATCCATTGCGATGGCGCCTCGGGTTCCGTGGTGGCCAATACCGTCAACGGCGACGTGATCGTGGATTTCAAGACTGTCAACCCACAGGCTGCCATGGCCTTTTCGACACTCAACGGGAAAGTCGACGTTACCTTCCCGGCCACACTCAAGGCAAGGCTCAAGCTAAAGGCCGAGCAGGGCGATATCTTTAGCGACTTCGACGTCGCGATCGAGAAAAGACAGGCCAGCGGGGAAAAGACCGGCGACGGCCATATGTATAAGATCGCCATCGACGACTGGGTCTATGGCTCCGTGGGCGGCGGTGGCCCGGAGATCATGATGAAGACGTTCAACGGGAGTGTCTATGTGCGGAAAGCAAAATAGATGATATGGTGGTATTCCGCGAGGATTACCGAGGCGCTGCTGGTCTTTTGCCTGTGTTATTATCTGAAAACACCGGAGGTCAAAACACCGTCTGTATCTGTACTATCGTCTTATTGAAGAGAACCTGGTCACCCGTTTTCTTTCCCAGGAGCTGACTCGCCAGCGGTGCCTGCGGCGAGAGAAAGACAACGGTCTGTCCATCGATGAGTTGTCTACCCAACCCGGCGCTGATAAAAAAGGCGATCCCGTCGGCCTGCAGATAGGCCCCGGGCCGTCCCTCCTGGCAGAGTGGTTCGATCGGAATAGCACTTAGGGAGGCCAGCTCCTTCACCGATTCGGCTAAGGCACGGGCATGCATATCCTTTTGCAGATGTCCCATGGCCCTGCCGGTCTCGTACTTGTCGCCAGCCGAGCTCTTCTCTTCGCCGTTGGCGGCTTCCTGGGCCTGGGTCATGGCATCACTGGCCGTGGCGATCCGCTGTCCGATGAGGTCGAGTCCCCATTGTTTCAGCTTTTGTTTTAAGGCGACTTTTTCCCGGTGGGTGATCATTGGCCGGCCATTTTTTTGTCGTAATTCGCTTTTAGCGTTCGCATCCACTCGTCATACTCCGCCCTGTCCATAAACGCCTCCGGATGATAGCCGTCGCCTGGCTTGTGTTTTGTCTGCAGATCGAACTGCTGGCCATGAGCGGCGAGCCAGAGATCGAATTGTATTTTTGGCATCGTGTCCAGTGTATAGCCATAGTCCTTTCCTACTTCGGGATAAGAGGGCATGACGGGAAATTTCGTTTCACTGATGATGGAAGGAAGATTGGCGATCAGCACCCGGTAGGAACGCGCCGAATCTTTTACGGTAAAAAGATAGCTGCACGCCCCTTTAGTATGTCCGGGATGGTGCAACACCAGGAGCTCCATGCCACCCAGTTTCACGATATCCCGGTCGTGCAAGGCGCGGTCCACCTTCACCGGCTGGAACATAGGCCCGTGCCCGCCCAGGTCGAAGTCCGAGCTGCCCCCATCGGTCATCACAGGGATATCTTTTTCTTCGATCATCAGCCGGGCATGTGTGGCTTTTTTGATCGCCGCCATGGCGCCAACATGATCGTAGTGGGCCTGGTTAGTCAGCAGGATGCGGATGTCGGTAAACTTAAACCCGAGCGCTTCCACATGTCGCCGGATCATCGAGTCCGAACCCGGGATGCCCGTGTTGATGAGGATATGCCCCTTGGGCGTGGTGATCAGATAGCTGCATAGCTCATACGAACCTACATAATACAGGTTGCCCGCGATCCGGAATGGTTCCTGATCTTTTACCCAGGTGGTATCGAAATTCGGGACAAAAAGCTTTTGGGCAGTGGCGCGGCTGGTGGAAAGGGCAATGCCCGATATGACCAGCATGGGCGCGAGATGTAGTCGTAGGCTCATGGACACAAAGCTAAAAAAAGACCGCGATACTGCGGTCTCCTACGGTCATCAGTTAAGCTTCCTGCGCGTTGGCCCGTGCGCCGGTGACGTGGTGTCCGGATGGACCAGGTAGCAAGTGGAACGGATAGGACAATGATACGGCGCCAGAAGCTTTTGAACGGCATTGACCCGGGCCGTGTCTATTTCACTCGAGCTTACGATGTCCAGCGTTTGATGACCCAGACCGGGGACGATTGCTTTTATACAGCTGTCCAGCGAGGGCATGCTGCGATAGACTACCGTTTGGTTTTGATAGGTAACCAGGTAGTCATCTTGTCCTACCATGATCCTTAGGGCTTCGTCGACCGGATCGTTGCGTTGGGCATACACATGCGCGCAAATGCTCATGCCGGCCAATAAAAAAAGGACAAATTTCATATGAAGAATGATTTGTCCTAGGATGCGGCTTCCCGCGGAATTACATAAATGAGCCTGCCCGCCCCCTCGGCAGCGTTATTTTACCTTCCGGAAGATCGAGTTGGTATAAGACGAATCCACATTCCCCGCAAAGACCATGATCCCGGCTTTGGTGCCGCCCGAAGGCTCCCAGGCAGCGGCGGTCTCGGCATTGCTCAGGCTATTGTATTGTTTGGAGACGCCGACCATGGTCTTGCCATCGCCGATAGTGCCGGCCCAGCGGTTAAAGCGGGTGGTATTGTTCTCCCAATAACCCATGTCCTCGACGAAATTTAGGTATTGAGCGACGCTGGTGCTCTGACCGATAGCATATCCGGCCTGCGCACCGTCATAGATGGCCGCGGTATAGATGGTGGTCGTACTGTTGGTCGACTTGGGTCCAAAATAGGAACCAAAGGCCTTGATGAGATTGGTATAATTGGTGTTGGCGGGTGTGCTGCCAAGATGCTCGACATCGAGGGCGATGCCGTCGAAATGCAGCGAGTCGATGATACAGGCTTTTACGAAGGCGGCAAATTGCGTATAGGTAAGACCGGTGCCGTTCCATGTCGTGAAGGGGGTGGTGGTATTCCAGGAGGTGGCGTCGTCGACGTTCATCAGGACTTTAACGCCGCGGGCTTGCAGGGTGCGTACATCGGCAATAATGGAAGCGTAGGAATGATAGTGTGGGTTGACGGTAAGGATATAGCTGCTGCTGCTGCCGTAGTGTGTCGAGTCGGCCATCTCCCAGGCCGTGCCTTCGAACAATACCACCTCGTTGGCGGAATTGGCAAAATTCGTCAGCGGCAGGTTCACCACCGGGTTGCCGGTAGGCGTTGCATCGAAAGCATAGTAGGCGATCTTGTTATTGGGATTGCTTGGGATGGCCAGCACCGCCGCCGATCCGGTAATCGCGTTGGGATTGAGGGCGTCGCTTGTCGTGCCGTGCCGCGTATCGGCTGTGGTGTTCATTTTGGAACAAGCAGAAAATAAGAGGATAGCTGCGCATGGCAGCAGGAGATTTGCTTTTTTCATGATGAGGTTAATTTTTTTCAAAGGAATCATGCAGTCGGCTTTGCCTCGTGTCATATGCAAGGCTTAATCGTTGATGAGTTGACAGAAAGGTAAAGGAGAATTTCTCACTCCCCGGTGCTAAAATGCGCGCAGTAAAGAATAGCACTTATCTTATCTTTATGTAATCCCCCGCAAAACAGTGATCATGGCAAATTTAACTTTTGTCGCACCGTTCTTTATCGTCGCCGATCTGAAAGCCTCGGTGGCCTTTTACACAGAGAAGCTGGGCTTCGTGACGCAGTATGCCGGTCCCGATGACGACCCTTTCTGGGCCATGGTCGGCCGCGACCAGGTCAGCATCATGCTGAAGGCGATCGCTCCTGACATAAAGCCCGTTCCCAATTCCAGCCGTCACAGATGGGCCCGTTGGGACGCCTATATTTCTGCTTCAGACCCCGATGCATTGTTCCGGGAATATCGCACCCGTGGTACAAGGTCGTTCCATCGATAGGTGTCCCGCACATGCCCGACCACGGTTCGGTTCCACAACCCAGTTCTGCCGCGGCGTTGCCGGCAATACGCTGCTCGAGTTGTGTCCAGGAGGAGTAATTGTATTCCCGCGCTACCACCAGTTGGGCATCGCTCAGCTCGAGGCGCGTCGCTATGGCCTCGTCGTCGGCGCCCTGGAATAATGATTTTTCTTAGATTCGTACCAAAACGGGCCAACCTCGAATGGCAACACTGAAAAATGCTGCTTATCTTCCTGCACTCACCGGCGTAAGGGCCATTGCCGCATATATGGTCTTCCTGCATCATTTTAATAGCGTTTTTCCCGGGCAGAGATTGGGTGAAGGCGTTCATAGTTTTGTGCAGGAACTGCATGTAGGGGTTACGCTATTTTTTGTTCTAAGCGGATTTTTAATTGCTTACCGATATTTTGACGCCGAAGATTTTAGTTTTAGAAATTATCTGGTGAATAGGGTGGCAAGAATTTACCCCATGTATTTTCTTGTGACGACATTGACGTTTTTGACCTGCTCTTTTACAAAGGACAATTTATTGGCTTATATTTTTAATATAACTTTTCATTGTTGTCCGGATAAATCCGGGTTAAAACGGTTGTAGCCCTTTATTGATAGAGATTACAGCCTAAATACAGTGGTTTCAAAATGAGGGGTAGGCCCCCCGGTTTACTACGGTGTAAAGGCGAAGGAGGAATTGTCGGTCTTTCTCCACGCCTTGTAGGTATCTCTGATAAAATCCAGTAGCCCTACGTAACTCAT
>JAICXX010000093.1 GCA_025934485.1 Chitinophagaceae bacterium | reverse complement strand
GGCCGCCGGCTTCACCGGCTGGCTGCCCCTCCGGGCCCAGGCGAACACCGGCTATGCCATCGCCCTGGTGCTGAATACGGTCACCGCCATGGCCCTCGCGCTTTATTTCGACACCTTCAATGGCATAGTTCGCTATACCGGGATCAAAAATATCCTGCGCATCGTAAAATTTGCCTTCAGCCTGATGCTGGTCTGGTGGCTGGCCTTTGCATTGCGCCGTCAGGTTTCTTTCCTTCATGACCTTCCGCCCGCATTCCCGCTGACCAATGCCGCACTCGTCTGTTTCCTCGACATAGGAAGCCGCCTGCTCGTAAAAATAGGATCTGTCCGGTTAGGCCCACCCGCCGACCGGTCCTGGAAAAGCCGGATGTACCATGTGGAGGAACTCACAGCGATCACCATCGGGTCGCTGCTTCACCGCGAAGAGATCCGGGTTCAAAATGAATTGGCCCGCGACTGTTTTGCGCAAAAGGTGGTGCTCGTTTCCGGTGCGGCGGGGTCCATAGGCAGCGAGATCTGCCGCCAGCTGTTCCATTACCCGCTACGCCGCATCATCCTGCTCGACCAGAGCGAATCGGGCCTTTTCGATTTTGAGCTCGAGCTGCGTAGCCTTGACCTGCCGATCGAAATAGGCGTGGAAGTGGCTTCTGTAAGGGATGAAAAGCGCATCGAGGCTGTCTTCAACCACTATCGGCCCGATTTTGTCTTCCACGCCGCTGCTTATAAACATGTACCCGTCATGGAGGCCTTGCCGGGTGAGGCCATCCTCACAAACGTATGGGGCACAAAGATCATGGCGGACGCGGCGGTTCGCACCGGTATCCGCAAATTCATCCTGGTCTCCAGCGACAAAGCCGTCAATCCGTCCACTATCATGGGCGCGACAAAGAGCATCGCGGAGATCTATATCCAGTCGTTGTCGGGGCTGTCGGGCAATACCCGGTTCATCACCACCCGTTTTGGGAACGTGCTGGGCTCCACGGGCTCCGTAGTTCCGCTGTTTATCCGCCAGATCCTCAATGGCGGACCGGTAACTGTTACCCACCCAGAGGTCACCCGGTATTTTATGACCATTCCCGAGGCAAGCCGTCTGGTGATCGAAGCCTGTGTCATGGGGCAGGGTGGGGAAGTGTTTGTATTCAATATGGGTGAGCCGGTCAGGATACTGGAGATCGCCCAACAACTCATCCGCCTCGCCGGCTACACGCCGGGAAAGGAGATCGCCATAAGATTCATCGGGCTCCGGCAAGGCGAAAAGATCCACGAAGAGCTGTTCAATCCAGCGGAACAACTGATGCCCACGCATCATCCCAGGATCATGAAAGCCCGCAGCCGCGATCTCGACACCACGGGCTTCCCGGCACAGCTGGAAAAACTCATCGACGCGGCGGTACAACACCGGCAGGATTGCGCCAGAGAGCTGATCATAGCCATGGTGCCGGATTTTAAACGACATAAGCTATGAAGATACCTTTCGCCCCTCCATTGATCGACGAGGCCGTCTTGAAAGAAGTGACCGATACGTTGAAGAGCGGTTGGATTACCTCTGGTCCCCGTGTCAAACTCCTGGAATCTATGCTGCAGGAGCTTACCCGGTTGCCGGCCTGCGTCTGTGTGAATTCCTGGACCTCGGGCGCCCAACTCGTCCTGAAATGGTGGGGTGTAGGGCCTGGCGACGAAGTGATCGTCCCCGCTTATACCTATGCGGCTACGGCCCTGGTCGTTCTTCATGCCGGCGCGAGACCGGTAATGGTAGATGTCAAAGAAGATTTCACGCTCGATCCCTCCTCGCTGCGCAAAGCGCTCTCCCCAAGGACAAAGGCGATCCTACCCGTAGACTTTGCCGGCTGGCCCTGTGACTATACCGCTATTCAAAATATACTTCAGGAACCGGATATAAAGACCCTGTTCACTCCCGCGAGTGATGCGCAGCAAACGCTTGGCAGACCCTTGCTGATGGCAGATGCGGCGCATTCCCTTGGTGCGATGTATGGGGACAACCCTGCCGGGCTGCAAGCCGATATCGCCGTCTATTCACTGCATGCCGTAAAGAATATCACCACGGCCGAAGGTGGCGTAATCGGATTGAACCTGCCGCCGGGCTTCATCAACGCGAAGGTCCGCGACTGGATGAAGATCAATAGCCTCAATGGACAGACTAAAGATGCATTCGAAAAAATGCAGGGCGGCTCCTGGCGCTATGATATCGTGTCGCCGGGGTTGAAGATCAATATGCCGGATATCTGCGCCGCCCTCGGCATCGCCCAGCTCAGACAATATGACCAAACGCTGCTGCCGGCGCGTAGAAGGATCGCCTGGCGTTATTACGAACAATTGCAGCGATATCCCTGGGCCCTGCTCCCACCCTTACGATCGGCAGTCTCCGAATCTGCGTATCATATCTTCCCGCTCTGTATCAAAGACATCACGGAAGCCGGGCGCGACCAGATCATCGATGCCGTCGGGGAAAAAGGTGTCTCGGTCAACGTACACTTCATTCCCCTGCCAATGTTGACCCTGTTCCGGGAAACAGGCTATCGGATCTCCGATTACCCGGTGAGCTACGCCAAATTTTCCACCGAGATCACACTGCCCGTCTACCCGCAGCTCACCGATGCAGAAGTGGACTACGTCGTCTCCACCCTGATAGCAGCTTATAACGCGGTTACCGGGAACGAAGCATCTGGATGATGGCGTCGTATCTCCTGCAGGAGACCCGGCAGATCGCCTTGAACATATTTGACCCTTCCGTCAACCACCACCGGATGGAAGTTTTCCAACGGATAAGCCAAATCACTTAATGGATCCAGGAGCGAAGCATCGAAAAGCCGGATCTTCCCCTGGTGCAGGACGAGCAGTATCCGCTCCGGGTCCAGGCCAAAAACCGCATCCCATCCCCGCGATCCACGAGGCCGCTCGCCAATTACCAGGTCAGCGGCGCATCCTTCGGCTATCGTCCCGCGGTCGGCCAACCCCCACAAACGCGCCGGTTCGGCGGTGATCATCTCCCATAGGACGCGGTCTTCCACCATGTTCAATGCGCGGGCTAATCGCAGTTGTTGCCAGATATTCCAGGACGACGTCGTGAGCGTGGAATCGGTGCCGAATACCCATCTGGTTTGCTCCTGCAGCGAGGAAACATCGGCGGTCTTGCCGTATAGAAAAATGTTGGAATCGGGGCACCACACAAGCGCCCGGAAACCCGCGGCTTGATCCGGACGCATTGCGATCGCATGCACGCCGATCAACGGCCGCTGAAAGATGTTCCAACGGAGGAGGACATCGATCTCTTTCGAACAGTCCGGCGTCATGCCTTCGCCGATATGGATCACCAATGGCCAGGCCTGCCGGAACGGGAACAGCAGCTTCCTGCGCCAGCCTTTTTCGCCCGATACGCTGTGCAGCGACTTGGCATCCTGGAGCACGGTGATCAGATCTTTGGGGAATTGCAAATTGCCGCCATGATGGACCACCGTGGTGACACCACCCAGGAGATTTTTGTAAAGCCCCCACCAAAGCCGCAATTCCCGGGGTACCCGTAATACAGCGGCGATCTCCGCTCCATACCGCTCATGAATATCGCTTCCCCATTCTTTATAGTTGTCATAGATACGACTCCTGAACGCCGGAAAAAGATCGAAATCGAGATGATCGTGCGAGTTGATGAGCCCGGGGATGACCAGGGCATCATCAAAGAAGAGACCCTTGCCCGCGGCCCGGTCGCCGGCATCCCGTAGCTGAACGATCCGGTCGCCTTCCACGCGAAGGTCCACCGGTCCCTCACGGTCTGCTATATGAAGATTTCGTAGCTGCATGTTTATAAAGCGGTCTTATATAACCCAAATAAGCTATCATCCGAATCAATCCTTTCTTCCATCCGGGCCGCTCCGCGAACGACCAGCCATTGGAGCCGGAGACCCCCGTGATCTCGGGCGCCGCCGGAAAGCATCGGACGTTCACGGATGACGCCGCCAGCGCATCATGGTAGGCGTGCTCGAGGAAATAGGTTTTGTCATCGCTCACACCACGGTACGCCTCGAGCAGGACTTCGCGGAAAACGGCTGTCGGGATATAATACACCCGGATCTCCACACAAGGTCTTGCCGCCGCGGGGACAAGCCATCGCGGTCGGACGAGCGAAACCGGCATGAAATAGGTTTGCCGGTGATCGGCTTTCCGCAACAGCTTTTCCGTATTGATTACCTTCAGCCTGCCGGTGACTTTCAAAAAACCCTCTACCTCCGTCAGCAGCCGGCTATGAGCTAGCGTATAGGCCATGATCTCCCCTTCACCATATCCTTTCCCATACCGGTCCATCGCTTCTTTGTCCCCGGTAAACCCCAGCATCTCGAGCTGCTTATGCGACGATGTCGCAAGCTCTGCCAAAGCCCGGGGATAGAAATAGCCTGAGTTATCGCAGACAACAATTCGCCGAAAGGGCGTTTCACGGATAAAGAACGTCAGGGCATCGATGTACTGGCGTTCTCGTTCACGGGCATCCTGCAAGACGGTATGCCGGGTATTGACATAAACGCTGGAAGTAACGATCAAGGCACATTTATCCCATTGCATAGGTTTCATTGATTAGGTGGTTGCCAACTGAACATGCAGCAGCGAAAAAGCATGCTGCAATACCAGTTCCGGCGTATATCTGGTCATGCAATAGTTGTCTCCCCGGCGGCACACGGCTTCCATGCAATTCCCGCAGGGAAGATCGGAAGAATCGAGAAAGAAACTATGCGGTCCCAGCGGTCTCGACCAGTCGCTGCGGCTGCTGCCGAACAACGCGAGCGTAGGGATGCCGGTGACCCAGGCCATATGCATGAGACCGGAATCCTCGGACAGTATTATTGTCGCCCTCTGCAGGATCTCGAATGCCTCCAGCGGGGAGGTCTGCCCCACCAGGTCGAACAAGCTTGACCCCAACGCCTCCTTTAGTGCTTCTCTTTTTTTATCGATAAAGGCAGTGCCGAGCACCAGGAACCGTGTTGCCGGCTTTTGTTCCAGCCACCGGTGCGCCAGATCGACATAGTACCGGATCGGCCAGTTACGTGTGGCGTTCAGCCCTGCCGGATTCAGCACCACCAGCTCATCCGAGCCATTCCAGCCCGCCTGCTTCAATAACGCGAACCCCCGGTCTCCACTCTTCAATCGGAAAGCCGTATCCAACGCACATTTTCCCAAACCTACCCGCTCGATGGTCAGCCTCGTCCTTTCACCCGCTGCGATAGGTGAACGCTTGTCGAACACGGACCAGGCCTTTGGCCTTAACATCCTTCGTATAATCCCGCTGTAATTGTTGTTTTGCAGGTCGATGACGACATCGTACCGCCGCAGCAATAGGATGGGCAGCTTCAGCAGGGCCAGCAGAAAGATCCGCTTCAGATGCCGGCCTCCGCCAATGGAATAGACCTTGTCGAACAGCTCGATGCTCCTGGGGATCGGATCCGTTTCGACCCGGGTGAGCAAGTCCAGCTTCACCGAAGCAGGGAGCGAACGACGGAGATGCTGTAAATAGGGTAGGGTGATCATCACATCGCCCATGGCTTGCGTGCGTATGGCCAGGATCCGTTTCGGAAGGTCTTTGCGCCTCCAGGCTTTAGCCGGAATGTATGCTTCACCGTTCATGCTTCTTTTTTGAAATGCAGACCATATAGGACCAGCTGATCATAGGAATCCTTATAGGCTTCCATGACATCCAATCGTTCAAAAATGTGTCTTACCCGGTCGTCGATCCTGGACTCGATAAAACCAACTTCTTTCCAGCTCATTTTCGCTGCCAGACTCCTGATCTTGTCCAGGGTGTGTACATGGTTCTTTATGTAAACCAGCCGGTCCCCGTGCATGAAGCTCCGGTTGGCGCCTCTTTGCAACGCGACGGGGTGGAAATCGGTCAAAAGAATGTCGCCGCCCGTTTTCAGCACCCTGTTCCACTCCCGCCACTCCGCGGATAGATTCCGGATATGTGCGATCACCAGGGTGGACACGAGGACATCGCAGCATCCGGCCTCCAGTTCCTTTAAGGCATGCCCGGAATGCAGATATGTTTTTGCTTGCGGAAATTTTTCACGCACCTTTCGCAGCATTTCCGTGGAAGCTTCATAGCCGGTACAACCGGCCACATTTTTCCGGAATAACGCCTCCCAATGTCTGCCGGTGCCGCACCCGATGTCCACGACCCTTTTACCTTCCAAAGAAGTCGCGGAAAGAAGCTCTTTGAAAAGAAGACCATCCAGCAACAGGATCGGGTTGTCCGGCTGGGCGTCATAGCTCGGGGCCCATAGGTCGTAGGCTTTTGCCGGAGGAGTTTCCCGCACACGCAAACGATGGCTCAGCTTCCTTTTAAGGGTGGTTAAGAATGGCATAGTTGGCTGTTATTTTATAAAGATATAAGTTGCTTCCTTTTTCAATGGCCCCGTCTCTCTTGTCGAGGAGTTCTACCTGATAGGTGGACATCAGTTTTCCATCGATCGCGGAAAGCAGCTCCGGCTTGCTCAGGGAGACCATGTACACGGCATTTGTTCGACTGCCGGCAAAAAGAGCGGCCAGGCCGCTGGTATACCGGTAAGGATTTTTCAGCAGTGCCGCCATATCGCGATTCCACATGATAAACGATCTCTCCTTTTGAAGATCGATGCAATAGATCGGCCTGTTCATAAAGGTGGCATAGGCGTTCATGGTCCAATAGTCGGTAACCAATTGGCCACCGGCGGGTACTTCCCCCGCCAGTGTTTTTATCTGATCCAGGTTGGAGAATGGGAATCTAATGGTTTCTACGAAGGCGAAAACACCGGCCATGACCTGGAAGCTCAATAGAACAATGATCAGCCGCATCTTCGCCGCCGTAAGCGGGGTTTCATAACAAGATAGCCACATGGCCGCGAAAAAGGCGATAAAGAGAAAACCGGCATGCCGCGCGCTACCCAGGGTAAAGCTGGTGATCGAGACCACGCCGCTTATCAGCAGGTTCGTGCCGAACAGCGCCACGCACTTGCGATTGGGCCATAACAACCAAAAGATCGACGCGATCAGCGCCAGGGATAGTAGGGGTTGGAAATACCTGATCACGCCATGCATGCCCTCTGCATCCAGCAGGAACTGCGTATTCCAGAAATGGTATTTCCACCAGGCCGGGATAGGCACAAAGCCGCGCAACGGCGCATTGACAAAGGGTTTGATGGCAAGCACATGGGTGCTGTTCTGGAAATCGACCTTCAAGGCGCTATCGGCGGGCGGATAGATCGATCGCAACGCCAACACCAGGAATACCAGGCCGATGAGAACATCGAAGAGGAGATACAGGGTTTTTTGTCGCCGCTCCCTTTCCAACAAAACATGGTAGACATGCAGGCTGCAAGCCAGCATCATCGCGATCAGATGGATATTGAAAAGCAGGTAGAGGAGGACCAGGTACAGCACATACTGGAAAGCAAAACGACGCCGGATGATCAGGCATAGGGCGCAAACCAGCAAAACACCGATGCCATAGTTCCTGCTGAAAACCGCATATTCGAAAAGAAAGTAGTACCCAAAGGGGATCAATATTTTTAGGATCACCGGGAATGGAGAACAGAACAGGACCAGAAAGATCACTGCATTAGCGATCACCCATTGGACTACCTGCATCCAACCCACCTGGTGGGTGAACCGGCTGATGATCCAGAGCAGGGTATACCATCCGGGCGGATGCCCCTCATACCGGGAGTTAACCAGGAGATCGCTGAAGCTGCCACTGCTTTTGGCGATGTTCCAGGAATGCACCTCATCGCTCCAGGGTACATGATGAAGCATGGACCACGCTGAAAGCGCCGCATAGACGACAAATAGGATCCAAAGCAATGGTTTATTCCGCATGATAGTGATAATAGGGATTCCGTCCGAACGCGATCACCAATAAAGATTTGAATGCCGGTTTTACCATAACGAGATCTCCCGCCATCAAAAAGCCCAGCAGATTACCCGTTAGCGACCAAACCAGCCGGGACCGGCTGCAATGGCGAAGGGCCTTGACGGTGCCGATAAAAAGATCCAGCGCCAATACCCGCCGCAGATACTGAACCGGCCGTTGAAGCCGGTTGACCGGCGTCTTATGATGGTAGACAAAAGCGGTTGTAAGGATATGGACACCTTCCCCGGGAAACCCGAGACAAACCCCATAATTGTCCCCAATCCCGTACTGATCCAGCCGCTCATCGAAAGGAGATAATAACAGCCAGTCTCTCCTTACCAATGCGGCTCCAAGGGTGTATATCGGGGTGACGACACAATGTCCCGAAAAATCGGTAAGGACGGGCCAGCCCGACTTCGCGATATGATTGCCTTTGGATAAATAATATTTCCGTATCCTGTTCGCCAGGGCGTTTCGGCCCCGATATTGGATTTCACCCCAGCACCCCAGACCAAAAACAAATTTCCAGATCAGGAGACCGGAAGATTGCACCGGATAGCTGCCCTGCCAGACCTCCCCCTCTTTTTGAAGAAAGAGTCCCGAAACGGCGCCTGTTTTCGGGCTCGCGGCCGTATGCTCCATCAGCTGATCCAGATAGTTCGCGGGAACTTCCACATCGTCGTCACAAAGGAATATCCACTCCGTTTCCGCTTTCCGAATGCCGATGTTCCGTTGAGCACACACCGATTTCCGCGCATGGAGATAATTGATCTTCAACGAAGGAAAACCCGCACAATCCTCTCCGGTAAGCCTGTCTTCACCGGAGTCTACGATAACCACGGCTGCAATAGGATAGGTAGAGACAGCCAGGTCGGCCAGCAGGGATAAAAGACGCTCCTTTCTGTTGCAGGTGGGTATCACAACCGTAATGCAGTATGTATTATTCAAATATGTTATGTGTTAGCAGTGATTCCATTCCCAGTGATAACGCATAAATAGATACGAGGCGTTGCCTGCAATTTTGGCGCCCGGGCATCCTTTGATAAAAATGCGTCGTTTGTTCTATCGGATGCAAAACTGCTCCTAAAATCGTAAGAAATGTATTTACCGGATTCATCCCTGCTCACCAATATCACGGTACAGGGACACACCAGACTCGGTGATATCCTGTTCGAAAAAAAATATATCACGATCCGTTCATTAGAGAACAGGCTTTATACCGATGCAGAATTGGCCAGGCTGCCGGAGCTGCCCGCGGAACACCCTCACTACAAAGAGTGGCAGCTGCGGAAACGGATGTTACACCGGTTATGCCGTTATCTCGCGAAACGACGCGGCGCCACCGAGATCCTCGAGATCGGTTGCGGCAACGGCTGGCTGGCCCATCATCTTGCCGAAACACCCGGCACCCTCGTTACAGGTCTCGACATCAATTTCACCGAACTGCAACAGGCGGCCCGCGTCTTCAGCAGCGACCCCAACCTTTGTTTTGTACACGGTGACATCCGCTCGGGTATACTCGCGGGCAGGCGTTTCGATGTCATCGTCTTCGCGGCGTCCATCGAATACTTTCCGTCGCTCAAAAGGATCATCCTCACCTGTATGGATTATCTCAATGCCGGCGGCGAGATCCATATCGTCGATACCCGCTTCTACCGTATTACCCAGATCGAATGGGCGAGAAAAAGGACCAAGGCCTATTACAGCTCATTCGGTTATCCGGAGATGGCCGACCAGCATTTTAACTTTACCCTGAACGACCTCAAATCTTTTCACTATTCTATTCTGTACGACCCGGATGCGGTCCGCTACAGGTTCGCCAGGAACAAGAACCTGTGTCAATGGATCCGTGTCAGAAACAATTGATGGCTATGAACAAGGTTCTTTTTTCGCATTCGTATTTCATGCGCTATGATCCCAAACAATGGGCTACTGGTTCCCCGTATCCGCCGTTGGCTACCATCGGCGCCGCCGCTCTCCTGCGCGGGAACGGATTTTCCGTCTCGCTTTTCGATACGATGTTTGTAGACAGCCCGGATGAGCTGACCCCCGAACTAGCAGAGGTGCAACCTGATTTCTTCGTTGTCTACGACGACGGTTTCAATTACCTCACCAAGATGTGTCTCACGAATATGCGCGACGCCGCATATCGCATGATCCAGCTGGCCCGTCGGCAGGGCGCTATTGTCATCGTCTCCAGTTCGGATTCTACCGATCACTACCGCGAATACCTCGAACGCGGCGCGGATTTTGTCCTGCTGGGCGAAGGGGAACAAACCCTGCTGGATATTGTGACTGCCATAAGCGAAGGCAAAGAAGACTATATGCAGATTCCCGGTCTGGCCTTCCTCCGGAACGGCCACCCTATCCGCACTGCCGCCCGCAAAGTCATAAAGGATCTCGACAGCCTTCCCCTTCCTGCCTGGGACCTCGTCGATATCCCCGCTTACCGGAAGATCTGGCTGCACCACCACGGTTATTTCTCGCTCAACATCAGCACCACCCGCGGCTGCCCGTTCAAGTGCAACTGGTGCGCTAAACCCATCTATGGCAATCGGTACAATGCCCGCTCGCCGCGACATGTGATTCGCGAACTGGAATACCTCAAGACCCAATATAATTTCGACCATATCTGGATGTGTGACGATATCTTCGGGTTGAAACCGGGATGGGTGAGCGAATTCGCCGGCCTCGTAGAACAGACCGGCCTGAAATTCAAATTCAAGATCCAATCCCGTGCGGACCTCCTTGTCCAGCCGGACTATGTCCGGGCATTGGCGCGTGCCGGCTGCGACAACAGCTGGATGGGGGCGGAAAGCGGCTCCCAAAAGATCCTCGATGCCATGGACAAAGGCACCACCATCGCACAGATCGCGGAGGCTACCCGTCTTCTCCGTGAACATCATATCCGCCCCGGCTTCTTCATCCAGTTCGGCTATCCCGGTGAAACAAGGGAAGACATCGATCTGACCATCCACATGATCAACCATTTGCTCCCCGATGAGCTCGGGATCTCCGTTTCCTATCCGCTGCCCGGCACCGTCTTCTACGAACGGGTCAAGACGGATCTGAGCGAGAAGACTAACTGGACCGATTCCGATGAGCTCCGGCTGATGTTCCGCAATACCTACCCCCCCGCTTTCTATAAACAATTGCACCGGTATGTGCACCGCACCTACGGCTGGCATTTCGCCTTGCACAAATTGCGGCTGCCCAGCGCTATGCTGAACTTCGCCGCGGCTATCGTCGCCAGACAAAAACTAAAAAAACTCGAAAAACTCGGAGGACTCGCATGATCCGCAATCAAATTAACGAACAACAGGCGGCTGCCGCTTTCAGCAAACAAGCCCTCGTCTTCGACGCTTACGACGCAACCAATTCCATCATCCACTACAAACGCAAACGCGTTCGCGACCACGTCCTCCGTTTTCTGAAGCCACACAGCTCCATACTCGAGCTCAACGCAGGCACCGGCGAAGATGCGCTGTTCTTTGCACAGCAAGGTCATAGCGTCCACGCTACCGACATCGCAGCAGGCATGCAGGACAGGCTCCGGGAAAAGGTCAAAGTACAAAACCTTACCCGCCGTATCACCACCGAGATCTGTTCCTTTACCGACCTGGATACATTGAAACTAAAAGGGCCTTACGACCACATCTTCTCCAATTTCGCCGGCCTCAACTGTACCGGGGAATTGGATAAAGTCCTCCGGAGCTTCTCGCCGCTTCTGAAACCAGGTGGTCACGTGACACTCGTGATTCTCCCCGCCTTCAGCCTCTGGGAGACCATGCTGCTGTTCCGCGGCAAATTTAAGACAGCCTTCCGCCGCCTCCTGTACCGACGCAAAGGGGCTCCGGCGCACGTAGAAGGCGTTCACTTCAAATGCTGGTATTATCCGGCATCCTTCGTGATGCGTACGCTTGAACAAGAACAATTCGAATTGCTCGGCTACGAAGGACTATGTACCATTGTTCCCCCTTCTTATATCGAACACTTTCCCGAACGCCATCCGCGTTGGTATAACTTCCTGCGCCGCCTCGAAGACAAATGGAAAGAAAAATGGCCCTGGCGGGCCATCGGGGATTACTATATCATTTCTTTTGCAAAAGCCCCTACTTCACCCAGCCGCCGGTAGAATTTAATTAATACCTTCTGCTGAAAATTCGCCGGGTTCGGCCGGCTGTAATGCGGGGAACATTGCAGAGCCATAGGATCACCCTTCATATTGAGATCGCCGCGTTCCGTCTTTTTCTTCCAACGCCGGTCCGTGATCGCCCGGAGTTTTTGTTCGAGCCGGTCCCCCAGTGGATTGTTGAAAAGTGCCTCCAGCAAACGTTTTAGGAACGTATTCCGGTGATGCCCCTTGCCTTCCCAATGACGATCCCGATAATGCGGCAGATAAAGCGTCGTCCACGTGTTGGCCTCGAAGAACCGGTCCAGCGAGCCGTTTCCGCAAATCGGCATCAGCGTCAGCAGCTCGATAGCGGTGAAGATATTTTTCTCTTCGATCTCCAATGCTTCTTCATCGATATAGTAATTCATGCAGAAGCGATGCTGATACCCGCGTAGATAAGATAGCTTTTTATATAGATGCATGATCGTCCGGGCGATCCATAACCGGTTAGCCTTTGTGACAATGAAATAATCGATGTCAGACCGTTCGTCGGCACAACGCTTCGACAGCGAACCCGAGATACAGATGCCCCGGACGAAGGGGAACTGATAGAGCAGCCTGGCATTTCGCGCCGCGATCACGAGCAGCTCATCGGCGTGTATCTCGCCCTTTCGTCTTCGCTCGGCCAACGCGGGATTATCCTGCAGCGAATAATATTCGCCGGTACGATACACCCGGCCTTGCCACAATAAGCTGTGTAGTTCTCTTTCGATCGTTGCTTCACCCGCCTCTACATCCAGGAAATAGCGGATGTCTTGCAAGGCCAGCGGATAGTTGAAGAGATCGAAATAGGCTAGCGTTTTCAATATGCTTGAGCGTAGTTGCATAAAAAATAGAACGGAGCCCAAGTGCATACAGTTGCCTAGGCAACTGCATCCACCGGATTACCGTTCTCTATCTAGATGAAAAGGATATTCGACCTGCTGATCGCCTTGGTCATCATCATTTTCGTCCTGAGCTGGCTATTGCCGGCGCTTGCCCTTTTGATCCGATGGGATTCCAGGGGACCGGCGTTCTTCGTGCAGCAAAGAGTAGGCAGACATGCAAGGCTCTTCAAATGTTACAAGCTCAGGACGATGGTCGTCAACGATCAGGCCGATCACCGGCCTGCCGACGGCGATGATGCCCGTATCACCCTACTGGGTAGCTGGCTGCGACGTTCACATTTGGACGAATTGCCGCAATTCTTCAATGTTTTGTTGGGATCAATGAGTATAGTTGGTCCGCGACCCTACATGCCGGTAGATTGCCGGTCTTTCGAAAGGATGGTGTCCAATGGACATCTCCGGTATCGTGTCCGCCCGGGTATTACCGGTCTCGCGCAGTCCCGTGGATTACACGACGTCTATTGCGATCGGGAAATCATTATACAAAGGTATCGTTGCGATGCCTGGTATGTGCGGCATGCGAGCATGCTTTTGGATCTGCGCATCCTATGGGCTACTGGTTATGCATATGCGGCGCGGATGATCGCATCGGCGAACCGCTCCATCTCCTCCAGCTGGGGACTGCATTGGAGCAAAAAGAAATCTACGCCTTCGCGTTCAAATGCGCCGATCCTGTCCTCCACCTGCGCGGGCGTACCCGCCAGCCCCGAACGCAAACCCCGGTTAGAGACCGAATAGTCCTCCAGCGAGACCTTTTGTTCGAGCTGTGTGCCCGCCAGCCATTGCTGATAATTGTTATAACCCGCGCTGCCCGGCCGGACATCCGTGATCCGCGCCAATTCCTTTTTCACCTCCGTCTCATCGTTCCGGATAATGCTATAGGCGGCGACGCCATACTGCATCGGCGGCAGGCCTTTCTTCTCTCTTCGTTCTTTCATATCCATGATCCGTTTGCCGATGGTAGCAGGCTCGTCACCATGCATCACATAACCATCGCAGGTCGAAGAGATCAGGTCCTTTGCCGCTTCCGATTCTCCACCGGCATAAAGCGCGGGCCGAGGCCGCGAAATGGGTTTGGGCTGTAAGGTGTTGTTGGCGACATGATAATATTTTCCATCATAGCTGAACCCGTCCTCTTTCCACACGCCATTGAGCACCGAAAGCCATTCCGCCGTCCGGGCATATCGGTCATCGTGCAGCTCGAAACCTACGCCATATTTGGTAGCCTCATCCCTCCACCACGAAGAGACGACATTCAGCGTCAGCCTGCCTCCGCTGATATGGTCGATATTCGCCGCCTGCTTCGCCAGCAATGCCGGGTTATGAAAGGTAGGCCGTACGGCCACCATCAGCTCCTGTTTTTGCGTTACCGCCGCCAGCGCCGCTGCCGTCGACCAGGCATCCAGCGAAGGCGCCTGCTCTCCCTTGATGTCGTTGAGATTTAATTCGGCGATCAGCGAAAGATCGAAGCCGATGGCCTCGCTGCGAACCGCCAGTTTCTTTACATAGTCCCAGGTGGCTTCCATCTGCTCGTCGTCGACATTCCGCAGCCAGCCGCCAAATACGGGCATCCAGTATCCATACCTCATACGGTTGCGGTTTTTTGCGCCGTTGTCTTGAGCGGCAACGCCCGGGTTTCTAAATAATCCACCAGCCGCTCATGGGGGTTGAACCCGATCACATTCACGGCATCCGCTACGAAATTGGACAGCGCATTGACATCATAATACAGCAGCTCCCCGTCCCTGTCATCTACGATGTATTCTATCCCGCCGACATCGATGCCCGTTTGTTGTACGATGGTCTCCACCGCCTTGATCACGGCAGGCGGCGGCGTATACCCCTCCACCTTCAACCCGCTCTTGGGGGCTTCGATGGCACAGGCATTTCGCACCAGCTCCACGCCGGAACTGGTCTGACAGATATCTGCCGGACAAAGATTGAAGGTGTCTCCCGTAAGATAGACGCGGATCGCATAGAGGTACTTACCGCCAAGCGTTTCCACGCGGGTAATATAACCACCCCTCGCGGGGATGAATTCCTGCAGCAAAGCGGTGTGATCGATCCCAAACGAGATGTCGCCCGCGGCAACCGCGCCGCGCAGATCTCCAAGTGTCTGATATTTCGTGATACCGGCGCCGCTGCCACCGATATTGGCCTTGACGACCACCGGGAAACGCAGTCCCTGCGCTGCCTCTATCAATTGTGACATATGGTTTACAACTCTCGACTTTGGATATTGAATACCCAATGACTGCATCAGCTCCAACTGCAACGCCTTGGACGTCTCGTACGTCCAGGCCTTATATCCATTCACCGTTGGAATACGATGCGTCTCCACGTATTTGAGATAGTTCAACGTATAGAAGATGCCCTGTGTGCCCGCCCGCAGATAAGCGCTCGGGCTCATCCGGTTAAAGAACAAGGAATAGTCGGGCGCCGGCGACTCGATGGCAAAATGATGCGCCGCGGGATTCAGCCGCACATAGGGGATCCCCCTTTTGTTCAGCTCCGCGAACAAGGGCTTGAACCAGTCCGGATGTTCATGGTAAATAGCGATAGGTGACATACATCAAATATAACCCAAAACCCCTATCTACGTTATTTCTTAGGTGGCCCAGCGGGCCATCATTGGTGAATCACCAACCCTTGATTGGGCACCCACCTAGCGGCGCCATGGGCCGCTGCCCGAAGGGCCATCATTAGCCTTGCCTATCACCATGCCTTGATTGGGCACCCACTTATCGTATTCCATATACTCCGCTACCTCCTTCGCCGTCTCCTGCCCCCTCAGCCTGCTCACCAGGTGCAGCGCGCCATCGATCCCCGCCGAGATGCCCGCCGTGGTGATCACCTTCCCATTGTCCACGAACCGCACATTAGCCAGCACATGCGTCTGCGGCAAGGCCTTGCGCAACGACTCGATGCTCGAGTGGAATGTCGTCGCGCTG
Organism: Chitinophagaceae bacterium; assembly: GCA_025934485.1. Classification (GTDB taxonomy): domain Bacteria; phylum Bacteroidota; class Bacteroidia; order Chitinophagales; family Chitinophagaceae; genus Puia. Next base: position 6,901 of record JAICXX010000093.1, on the reverse strand, counting down.
AGACTATCCAGCAGTCCCGCCCTTCCCATGATAAAGGCTCCGGTACACACGGAAAAGAAATACTTCGTATCGGCTTCCCTGCCCTTGATCCAGGCCATCACCGCCGGATCCTGCGAGGCCGGCCCGGCATTCCCGCCAAAAAAGGCGAGGATATCACTGGGCGGTGCATCCTCGATGCTGTAATCCGGCATCACCTTGAGGATGCCCTGCGTGGTGATCGGCTCCTTTTTCCGCGACACCGTGAACACCTTGAAACCGGCATACGAGAAAACTTCCATGGGACCGGCGAAGTCCAATACCTCTACGCCGTCCTGCAGATAAAAAGCGATAGTCATAGGACGTTGTAATTTTTTTAATAGCTTCCGTCTTTCGGCATAGGTTTGTTTGATCAGCGTCATCCCGCAATGCGGACAGACCCCCGGTTGATGAAAGGTCATCGTGTCACAAGCTCCACCGCAGATGCCGCAGAAATAACCGATGCTGTCGGCCGCCGGGGCCTGTGCATTCACCCGGAAAAGACCCACAAGGCAAAGTAGTAAGAGTGCCGTTCTCATAGCTTGTTTTTTGTAAAGCTAGCACGGGCATCCCGCAACGCGGAGGACAGAAAAGCGTAGTATTGGGACAATTTACACCAATTCGCTTGGCAACCGCCCCGTATGTTTCTTGAGCATGCTTCGCAATTGATTCTCACTCTGCAACCCGCACTGCCGCGGTATCGTGCCCACCTTCGCATGCAGCCGAAGCAGACTCATAGCCTTCTCCACCCGTAGTTTTTCAAGATATTCCCCCACGGTAACACCGGTGGTGGCCTTGAAGAGCCGGGTGAGATTGCGCGGACTCGTAAAAACCAGCGCCGCCAGCTCTTCTATCCGTATCTTTTTTTGCAGGTTGCGGATCATCCAGTCCTGCACGGTATGGACATGATCATTGACATGCGCCCGGTATTGCAGATAGATGCTCTCCTGCGGCTCGCTGCCGTCGCGCCGGATATAGACCACCATCTCCCGCGCGACCTTATAGGTGAACTCGGGGCCATGCCGCTCTTCCAATAACGACAATGCCATGTCCAGCCCGGTGGTGACACCGGCGCTGGTATAGATATTCCCGCTTTTCACAAACAGCCGGTCGTTTAACACCTCGGCACGGGGATATTCCTGCTGAAGCCGGGCAGTATATTTCCAGTGCGTCGTACATGTTTTGCCATCGAGCAACCCCGCTTCTGCCAACAGGAACGCGCCCGTACAGATCGAGCACACCGTCGCCTGCGCCTCCGCCGCCCTTTTGAACCAATTCCGCAACGCAGGTTTCCGGGCCGCCGGCAGCTCCCGGAGATCAAAACCCGCGACGACCAGCAGATCACCCGGCTGCACCTCCACCGCCGAATAATGTTCCAGTTTCCCAAACGGCAAACCCGCCGAACACAACGGCCCGGGGTTATCGGCGACATAGAGCAGCTCATACGGTGCACCATATTCCCGGGCCTCATAAAAGCTCTGCACCGCGCCGGCGAGGTCCAGCAGATGCACCCCCTTGTTGATATAAAAGATCACCCGCATGTTTGATTTCATAGGGACAAATCTAAAAACTTCTATCTTCGATCCATGCAAAAAAGGCATCTGTTCATTTTCCTGTGCATTTCCCTGGCTTTCGCCACCCATGCACAAAACATACCTTATATGTCCTGCCCCGGCTGCTGGAACGCCGATTCTCTCGGCAACCACCGCGCCGTTATCCGCTTCGACGGCCCTGGCTCCGTCGCCCATGTATACATTCCCTGGCGCCGCCGCGACCCCGACCCCGCGAGCCATCGCATCATCATCCAGGACGGAAACACCGGCGCCAGGATCAATGACGCAACCGCCATCACCCTCACCCGTGAGGCTGGCGAACTCGCCTTCAGACCCACTTCGGGCAAAGGAACTTATTACGTCTACTACCTGCCCTATCGCAACGAAGGGAAAAGCAACTACCCCAAAGGCATTTATTGGAAACCCGATACTACGGCGTCGCCGGAATGGGCGCATACTACCGTGCCCATCAAGCTCAACTGCACCGTGGCGGCCATCCAATCCATCGACACCTTCAACACCTTCTATCCCATGGAGGTCATCGCTACGAGACAGGAAACGCTGGCCCTGCGGCAAAAATATCCGGGCAGCCCCTTCCTCGTCTTTCCCGAAGACCGCGACCACTCCATCCGGATGCGCAACGACCTGCCTTACCGCTGGATCAAAAAAGGCCCGCAATCGACCTTCGCCGGATCGGCCGCCCGTGGCGAGAACTATGCCTTCCAACTAGGCATCTACGCCCTACAACCGCTTAACGATGTTCGCCTCGGATTCAGCGATCTGCGCGATGCGGGCGGCCATACGATCGGCAAGAACGCCATCGAGTGCATCAATACCACCGGCGTGTCCTATGACGGCCACCCCTTCACCAAAATAGTGAACATACCTGCCGGCCAGGTTCAGGCGCTCTGGTGCGTCGTCCATGTACCCATGACCGCAACACCGGGCGTGTACACCGGCACAGTGCATATCGAGGCCGGCACCCCAAGGACCGTCACCATCCACCTAACCGTCACCCATGGGCAAAAACCCGATGGCGGCGTGGGCGAACCTGCAAAGATGACACGGCTCGGATGGCTGAACTCCACCCTGGCTCAGGACAATAGCGTCATCGCGCCCTATACGCCGCTGGTCCTTCAGGGCGACACCGCCATCAACCTGCTTGGCAGAACCGTAATTCTCAATCCGTCCGGCTTCCCCCAGCAGATCCGGACCTATTTCTCACCGGAGAACACGGAGATCACCACCATCCCCAACGACCTTCTCGCAGAGAACATCCATTTTCATTTTACCCGTAAGTCCGACGGCAAAGACATCCGGCTGAAGGCGCAAGGCTTGCGATTCCTGGAAAAAACTCCCGGCACCATCACCTGGCAGGCCACCAGCGCAGCAGACGAGCTGAAAATGGAGGTCCACGCCTCGCTGGAATTCGACGGGTTCCTGTCCTATACGGTCAAGGTCACGGCGCTTCAGGACCTCGATCTCAAAGACATCGTCATGCACATCCCCTTCGAAAAAGCCGTGGCTACCTATATCATGGGGCTGGGCCTCAAAGGCGGCTATCGGCCGGACAGCATGTACCGCTGGAAATGGGATGTCGCTCATAAGAACCAGGATGGCGCCTGGATCGGCACCGTCAATGCGGGGTTGCAATATTCGCTGCGCGACGAACACTATGTCCGCCCCTTGAATACGAATTTCTATCTGCAGAAACCGCTGATTGCACCCTCTTCGTGGGCGAATGACGGCAACGGCGGCATCTACGTCGGCATCAAAGGCAAATCCATGCTGGCCAACAACTACAGCGGCCCGCGACAGATGAAAAAAGGCGACACGCTGTACTACAATTTCAACCTCCTGATCACCCCTTTCCATGCGCTGAATACCGACGCGCAATGGGCGATGCGCTTCTATCACAAATACGACGCCCCCCAAACGATCAAAGCCACTGGTGCAACCGTGGTCAATATCCATCACGCCACACCGATCAATCCTTATATCAACTATCCCTTTATCGCCTGGCGGGAAATGAAGGGTTTTATCGACACCGCCCATGCCCTCGGTCTCGAAGTAAAGATCTACAATACGGTCCGCGAACTTTCGGACCATGCCTATGAGATCTTCGCGCTTCGCAGTCTGGGCACCGAGATCTATTCCCCCGGACATGGCGGCGGCTTCTCGTGGCTACAGGAACATCTCGGCGATGACTATATCCCTGCCTGGTTCGTACCCGAAATTAAAGATGCTGCCATTATCAACAGCGGCATGAGCCGCTGGCATAACTACTATGTAGAAGGCATGAACTGGCTCGTAAACAACGTCGGTATCGACGGTATTTACCTCGACGACGTCGCCTTCGACCGGGTTACCATGAAGCGCATCAAACGCGTGCTCACCCAAAACGGTCATCCGGGCATCATCGACCTCCACAGCGCCAACCAATACAACCCCCGGGATGGATTCATGAGTAGCGCCAATCTGTACATGGAACATTTTCCCTATCTCAACAGGCTGTGGTTCGGCGAATACTTCGACTATGAAAAGAACACCCCCGATTTCTTCCTCACGGAGGTCAGCGGCATCCCCTTTGGCCTCATGGGCGAAATGCTCCAGGGCGGCGGCAACCCCTGGCGCGGTATGGTCTATGGCATGACGAACCGCATGCCCTGGTCCGACAACGCTGACCCCCGGCCGATCTGGAAAGCCTGGGACGACTTTGGCATGGAGGGAACAAAGATGGTCGGCTACTGGAGCCCGAACTGCCCGGTAAGAACGGGTACGAGCGAGATACCCGCGACAGTATTTAAAAAGCCCGGCGCGGCATTGGTAGCGCTTGCCTCCTGGGCCACGCAGGATACGACGATAAGATTGACCATTGATTGGCAGGCGCTCGGCATCGACTCCGCACATGCCACCATCGAAGCGCCGGAGATCAGGAATTTCCAACCCGCACGGCATTTTGCGTCCGGCGACGGCATTCCTGTCGAACCGGGCAAAGGCTGGCTGCTGGTCATCCGCCAATAATCCCCAGCGGGATTTTTGCGATAACGGTACATCCCTTTCCCGGTTCGGATATAATGGTCATGTTGCCATTGTAGAAGTCGACCCTGTTCCGGATATTGCGCAAGCCGATCCCCGAAGTCTTTTTTCCCGGGAGAAAGCCCACCCCGTCATCGACGATGGTCAGCTCGACGTTGTCCGTTTTCCGGAGATGGATGGTTACATGGCTGGCCTTCGCATGTTTGATGATATTGCTCAGCTGGACCTGTACGATCCGGTAAAGCGTAAGCTTGATCCCCTCGTCGGTAACTTCTCCCTTATATCCCGAAGCATCGACGCTCACGCGGAAAGCGGCCGTATTGGGCAGCCCGTCGACAAGACCGGCTATCGCCTGATCGAGGCTCAGATCGCCGAGCGAGGGCGCCACCAGCGACTGCGAAAGCTGCCGGATCTCCTCCATCGCTTTAGTAAGATTCTGATGACTCTTGAGCAGGATCTGGGAGACCTCTTCCTCGTTGCTCTCGTTGATTCCGATATCGAGATACATTTTGGTGGCAGCCAGGATCTGGTTGATATTGTCATGCAATTCCTTACCGATCTCCTCGCGTTCTTTTTCCTGCGCCTGTATGCTGGTCTGGGTGATCAGCTTCCGCTGGTTCTCCGATTGCCGGGCCAGCGAAGCCTGCGCTCTCAGCTTCTCGGTGATATCGATCGCCAGGATCAGAATGACCTTTTCATCATCGTGCACCAGGTCGTGCGCGATGACCTCTACATCGATGATCGTTCCATCCTTTTTTTTGTGTTTCCCAATGCCGGAACGGTATAGGCCAGGATTCCAGTCGTTCCAGAGAGCAGAGGTCTTCAGCGACAGGAACTCTTCCTTGCTATAACCATAATGCGCAATGGCGGCTTCGTTCACGTCGATGATGTGCTGCGTTTCCAATGAGAACATCCACATCGGCATGGGGTTGGCCTGGAACAATAGCTTATACTTTTGTTCCGAAGAACGTAAGGCCTCATCCGCGACCTGCCGGGCTATCTCCATCTGGCGTTTGTCCAGCGCATTCAACATGGCATTGGGCAACCGCTCCAGCCGGTCTTTTAGGATATAGTCGCTGGCTCCTTCCTTGATCACGCTTACCGCATATTCTTCCGAGACGGTAGCCGTCACGAGGATCAACGGTGCGGCGATGCCTTCGGCGCGCGTGATGCGCAGCGCTTCCAGCGAATTGAAGGCCGGCAACGAATGGTCGGAAAGGATGATATCGGGTTGGAATTCATGCAGTGCCCGGATAAAATCGGGTTTGTCGACCACTACCTTCTTTTCGAAGTTGAACTTCGCCTTTCGCAGGATGCGGTCGACGATTTCGGCGTCTGCCGAAAGGTCTTCCAGGTGTAATATTTTTAGCGGGTGATCCATTTACTCATCGGTTTATTGGTTATGGGCGGGAACAGGCGGTTGGTTGGTCAGCAGCCAATATAGACCCAGCTGACTTACGGCCCTTGCAAAACCTTCAAAATCCACCGGTTTCACAACATAGCTGTTCACCCCCAATTGATAACTATTGATGATATCCTGTTCTTCCCTCGAAGAGGTCATGATGACCACCGGGATGGTCTTGCAGGTCTCGTGGGATTTCAGCTGTTTCAGCACCTCGATGCCGTCGACCTTCGGCATCTTGATATCCAGCAGAATTACTTTTGGGTGATCGTCAACCGCACGGTCGGCAAATTTCCCGCGTGCGAAAACAAAATCCAGGGCCTCTTCTCCGTCTTTTACATGCACGAGATTATTGGCCAGGTTGACCTTTTTCAGCGAACGGATGGTCATTTCGGCATCATGCATATTGTCTTCTACAAGGAGAACTTCGACTTGATGGAACATATTGATAGTGGTTTTAGCAGTATTCTCTTTAAACGGGTAATCGGAAATAGAACGCAGCGCCGTTCCCGGGCGATGATTCCGCCCATATCTGTCCTCTATGCTTGTCCAGGATGCGTTTCACCAATGCCAGCCCAATGCCCGTGCCCTCGAATTCCTCATGGCTATGCAGCCGCTGGAAGACTTTGAATAATTTATCCGCATACTTGCTGTCGAATCCCGCTCCATTGTCGCACACAAAATAAACGGGACCCGCTGCGTCCTCCATCGATCCGATGGTGATCTGTGGGTCGGCGCACTTGGAAGAATACTTCACGGCATTGCCTATCAGATTTATCCATACCTGTTTGAGCAGATCGCTATCCCCTTTGCACCACGGCATCTCGCCGATATCCAGGCGATACTTCCCGTCCGGTGAGAGCTCGGCGACTGCGGCTGCCACCAGTTCCTT
>JAICXX010000087.1 GCA_025934485.1 Chitinophagaceae bacterium | reverse complement strand
TGCCGATCTCTTTGATCCGGCGTTCGGCCGTATAAGCGGCGAGACTGAACAAACCGAGACAGGAGATCAGGATGGCCAACCCGGCAAAGATACCGGAGATCCGGCTCATCCGGACCTCGCCGGCAAATAAACTGTTGAACTCGTCATCCACGAATTTGTACTGAAAGGGATAGGAAGGGTTATTCTTCGCGATCACCGCCCCAATGGCCGCGAGCGTCTGCTGCGAATTCTGCTGGTCCCGGATGCGGACATAGATCAGGTTGCACCAATCGCCCGTGGTGACCTTGCTAAAAAAGGCTACCGGCCCCGGGGAACCGTAAATATTTCCGTAGACATAGTCGTTGACGACGCCAACGATCCGCATCTCCTTATAGGTTGCCCCTGACATATTCCTGTGAGACTGGATCGTCCGGCCTATAACGCCTTTTTTGTCGATGAGGTCGGCAAAGGTTTGGTTCACGATCACGTCAGCGCTGTCGGCGGACGTACCGGAAAAATCCCGGCCGGCGGCCAGACGCACTGCGGACCTTTCCATGAGGACGATCGAATACAGCTGTGGAAAAGGATGGTGGGCATTCCCCTGTGCGAAGGGGATGGTGAAGATGTCGAACACCTCCGGATCGGCGTACCTGCCTGTGGCATACAACGGTTTGTTGCCCACGGTAAACAGTAAGCGCACGCCTTCGTCCGAGACGCGGGCCGCAGCCACGACTCCGGGGATATCCGTCTTCATCGCCGCCGCCATCGGCCGGGGTGTCGAGCCCATGGTAAAATTGCTGCCGCCGCTGCTGGTATTCACCTGCACCGAATAGATGCGGTCGATGTCCTTATTGGCGTGGTCGAAGCTCAGCTCGTTGCCGACCCATAGGAAGATCAGACCGGCACAAGTGATACCGATCGCCAGGCCGGCGATGTTCAAAAAGCCATAGGTCTTGTTGCGTAGCAACCGGGCGGTAACCGTTCTGAGCAGACGCATGCGGGGAAGGTTTAGCGGATTTGCACGCATAACTATGCCAAAATTTCAACAGATTCGCTGTCAGTACTTTGGGCAAAAATCGTCGCCGCAAAAATGTCCTGAATTGTTACACCCTGCCGGACGGTCGAAGCTTTTATCGATGACCACCGGGCTTTTTTTGCGTAAGCCGTTCCAGCACGCCGATCTTGCGGTAGCATAGGACAAGCGGGACCAGGCCGATGACGCCAAACGAGCAATCGATCAATCGCCAATACATCGGGATACCGCGGATCGCGCCCGCGATAAAGGCCAGGGGAAAGACTGCTAAACAAGCCAGCATGGCAAACTCGATCACCCATTTGTTACGCACCGGGTCGCGCAGTACGCCGATGAAGGCCATGGCAATGACCAGATGTGCAAAAGCAAGCCAGTCGTACCCATAAGCCATAAAAGGATAATGCGCATTGGTATCCTTTATCGCGCCATCTACCCGCACGAGCCAGGAGTGGAGGGCATTGCCGGGTGGCCAAACGCGGGCCAGCCAGTCGAGTTCGGTTTCCAGGGCAAAAGCAGTGGCACCGCTGAGCGCCAGCGCGATCATAAAAAAGATCACCCAGCGGCGGATCAAGGTTCGGAGTTGACGCGTTTCCATGGTATAAAAGCACTTTGAATTACAAAGTTAATAAGCATAGGGCATAGTTCCAAGGAAAATCCGGGCATCCGAAGATCGATCAGTAGACCGCTCAGGCCTTAGTCACTTCGCCAACTATATACGGGATTGGCGACAGCGGTTTGGGCATGCATAAAGTTAATGGAAATGTCTACACAATTCCCGTTGTGGTCTACACCTTGTTCGGCATGCGCCAAAGGATTGTACTTTTAATCCGCGCATGAAAGTCCTTTTCAAGTCAAAATACATCACGGTCTCACTGCATGTCCTCATCTGGGGGATGATCATGCTGACGCCTTTCTTTATCGCCAATGCCCACAATAAGGTCAACAACCTGCCCATCGGATATTTTATCATGGGGGATGTGGTAAATATCGCCATTTTCTATACCAATGCCTTCTGGCTCTGGCCACGGTTCCTCAACAAGCAGCGGTATAAACGATATATACTCGGGGCAATTGCGTTGATCGAAGCCGGATTCGAGCTCAAGCTTTTGCTTCAGTGGCTCTTTTTCTCCGATATCCCCAAGGAATATGCCAGTTTCAAATTCCTGCTGATGCCATCGATAGGCATCTTTGTCATCAGCTGTCTTTACCGCATCATCCTGGACCGGGTCCGGTTCGAACGGCAACAAAAAGAGCGCCAGGCGGCCCAGCTCGCCACCGAGCTACGGTTCCTCCGTTCGCAGATCAGCCCGCATTTTTTATTCAACGTGCTCACCAACCTGGTGTCGCTGGCGCGTAAACGCTCCGACCAGCTCGAGCCCTCGCTGATCATGCTCTCGGAGCTCATGCGGTATATGCTGTACGATACGCAGGGAAAAAAGGTCACGCTGGGGACCGAGATCGACTATCTCCATAGCTATATCGAATTGCAAAAGCTTCGCTTCGGCAACGATATCGCGATCAGCAGCAGCATCGGGGTGAGCGACAGCGACCGCAGTCTTACCATCGAGCCGATGCTCCTGATCCCCTTTGTGGAAAACGCCTTCAAACACGGGGTGGGCCATTCCGGCGAACCCCGGATCGACATCCGGCTTTCAGTGGACCGGCAATGGATGCGTTTCGAGGTGGAGAACACGGTCTTCGATCCTGCCGACCCCGACGGCAAGGAAGAACACAGCGGTCTCGGCCTCAACAATGTCGTTACCCGGCTGAAGCTGCTCTACCCGGATCATCACACCCTCACGATCCGTAATGAAGACCATCTGTTCCACATTACCTTAACTTTGCAATTGATATGATGCGCTGTATGGTTATCGACGACGAATCGCTGGTACGCGAGCTGCTGGAAGACAACATCCGGCAGATTCCCTTTCTGCAATGGGTGAAGAGCTGCAAAAATGCGCTGGAGGCCACCGAAGCCTTGCAGACCACCCCGGTGGACCTGCTGTTCCTCGATATCCAGATGCCGCGGGTCAATGGGCTCCAGTTCCTGCAGGCGCTCACCGACCCACCCCTGGTGATCCTTGTCACGGCCTATGAACAATACGCGCTGGAAGGTTTCAATCTGCATGTAGCCGATTATCTGCTGAAACCCTTTCCCTTCGAACGCTTCCTGCGGGCCTGCAACCGGGCGCACGAGTTGTTCCGGCTGCAACAACAGGCGGGTACAGCGGCGCCATCGGCACTGCCTGCCGATTTTTTTGTCAACGTGGAATATGCCCTGGTGAAGATCGTCGCGGGCGACATCCTGTATATCGAAGGTGTAAAAGACTATATCAAGATCTATCTGCAGTCCTCGGCCCGGCCCGTGCTCACGCGGATGACGCTAAAAGCCATGGAAGAACGGCTGCCCCCGCCGGCCTTTATCCGGATACACAAGTCCTTCCTGGTGGCGGTGGGCAAGATCACGACGATCAAACGCGACCTGGTGTGTATCGGCGATAAAGAGATCCCCGTGAGCGGGTCCTACAAGGCCAACCTCAACCAGATACTGAAATAAACGGATTGATCAAGGCGGAGATACGTTTGTAGAGCTCCCCGAATTCGAATGGCTTGGTCATGTAATCGTTCATCCCGACCTCCAGACAACGCAGCTGTTCGTCCACGAGCGCGGTGGCCGTCATCGCCACGATGGGCACGGACAATTGCAGCTCCTGACGGATATAACGTGTCGCGGCATAGCCATCCATCACGGGCATCTGGAGGTCCATGATCACGAGGTCATAGGTCTCCCCCGTCCGCAGATAGCCCACCGCTTCTTCCCCATTGCCGGCGATCGTCACGTGTCCCCCGGCCTTTGTCAGCACGTGATCCATCAGCTGCTGGTTGACTTCGTTGTCTTCGACCACCAGGAAACGACGGCCGGAGAGTGCCGTGCCATCATTCGGCACAGCAGCCACCGGGGCATCTTTGTCCGCCTGCTTGTTATAGCCATAGGTCAGCCTGAACGTGAAGACGGACCCCTCGTTCTCGCGGCTTTCGACCGTGATCTCGCCGCCCTGCAGCTGCAAAAGCTGCTGACAGATCGCCAGCCCCAGCCCCGTGCCGCCATAGCGGCGCGAGATGTCCAACCCTGCCTGCGAGAAATGATCGAAGATATGGGGAAGGCTTTCCGCGGAAATGCCAATGCCCGAATCGGCTATGGAGAAAAGCAGGATCACATGCGCCGAGGTACGCTCCTGCGCTTTGACCTGTACTTTTATCCATCCCTCATGGGTAAATTTGATCGCATTGCCGATGAGGTTGACGAGGACCTGGTTCAGCCGGTAAGGATCACCCTTGAGTGTATCCGGGATCTCCTCGTCGATGTCGACCAGCATGTGCAATCCTTTTTTGGCGATCCGGTGTGCGAAGATGGCCCGTGCATTCTCCACGACATCCTTTACGCGAAATTCGATCTTTTCGATGGCCAGTTTTCCGGCTTTGATCTTCGAGAAATCGAGTACGTCGTTCACGACGACGAGGAGATTGTTCACCGACCGTTTGATGATCCGCGCAAACTCCTTTTGCTGATCGGTGAGTGGCGTTTCGAGCAGGAGGTCCGTCATACCCTGGATGCCATTCATCGGCGTGCGGATCTCATGGCTCATATTGGCGAGGAACAGCTCCTGCATGCTTTTGGCGCTTTGTGCTTCGCGGGTGGCGGCGATCAGCTGATGTTGGTATTGGACCCTTTCCGTAATATCCGTGGCGATGCCGCCGATGCCTATGAGCTTACCATTTGCATCCAGCAAAGGAAATTTGATCGATAGCAAATAGACGTCGCCCGCGGACGTAGGAATGACCTCTTCGATCTCCAGCGATCTGCCGGTGCGAACCACCTGCTCATCGAGCACGCGATAATGCTCCGCTGCATCCGGTGAAGAGAAATTGACGTCGTTATGGCCTATGACCGCGTGTTCCTGTACCTCCAGCACCTCGCGAAATCTCCGGTTGACCATGACATAGCGGCCAAGGAGATCTTTGATATAGATCAGCGAAGTAGAATTTTCCAGGATCGATTCCAGCCAGGTCTGGCTTTCTTTTAGCTTTCGTTCCGCCTGTTTCCGCAGCACGATGTCCGCGTTGAGCCGTAGAAGGATCACGCTGATAAACAAGAAGACCAGCACGCTGCAGGTGATCAGCAGCCAGGTGCTCTGCGAGTCGCCGTTCCTGCCAAGGTCACGGCGGCGGATCAGCAGGTCTTTTTCACGCTGCATCAGGTCCGCCAGGTTGGATCGGATCGACGGCAGGGAGCCGGTATCTGTCCGCAGGCTGCCGAGCGTTATAGCCAGCTGCCCCACGAGCATATGCTGCCCCGGATTGTCTTTCGTAAGGGTGTCGACATGCCGAAGCTCCTGTGTGATCGATCGAAAAAAAGCCGGGCTCATGGCGGGACGGGACATGGAGTCCCAGGCGTCCAGATAGGTCTCGATATTGTCCAGATGCTGGATGATCACATGCGAGTGATAGATCCAGTGGTTCGTGGTCTCCGTATTCTTTTTGTTGAAATAGAGCAGCCAGCCAATAAAACAAAGGGAAAAAAAAGAGGAGAATAGCAGCCAGGCTATTTTGCGTTGTAATGCAATCTTTGCATTAAAAACAATTCTCATATTTCGAGCGGAGGTTGGGTATTAAGGGTCGATCGACCTATAAACGCCAAATTCCTTTGAAGATTGCATAGGGGTATATATTTAGCAAGGACCGGCGCGGGCGCGCCGGTCCTTGTTTTTAGAATGAGTAGCGCGCCCCAAACTGGACGGAATAGTAGCTGGCCGTCTTTTGCAGGGTGCCGGCATTCGTATTTACGCTATAGGTAAACGAATGCGAGGCCTGGTCGAACCCGGTGACGTTGTAAGGGTTGGTATTGATGATCTGGCTATAGCCGCCCCAGCTGTAATGCAGCAGGTTGAGCACGTTGAAGATGTCGGCCCGGAAGGTCAGCTTATGCGTCCCGCGCAGTTTGAGGTCGTAGGCGGCCGAGAGGTTCCATTGTGTGCGCCACGGCATCAATCCACCGTTATAGGGGGCAAATTTGCCGAAATTGTCCATGAGGAATTTCCGGTATTGCGGAGACGTCTTGCTCAGCAGGGTCTGCATCCCCGTTTTGATATTAGCCGGCGTGGCGGGATCGGCCGGATCATAGATATAGGCCAGGTCGGTTCCGTCGTTCGCTTCGCCGATGACATCCTTATTGACATAGGCGGAATAGCGGGCATTCTGATACGCCTGGAACGAAGAGCTGATGCTAAAGCCATAGAAAGTGGGGCTCAGGAAAAGCGCGACGATCTTATTGGGCTGGTCCCCGTCGCTATGCCAGTTCTTGCCATAAGCGGAATAGTTCCCGTACGAGGAACCCACGGCGAAATTGGCATTGCGCGGGTCGCCATTGTCATAGGGCGGTGTGCCGGTGGCCTTGCCTTTGGCATAGCTCACGGAGAAGCTTCCGTCGCGGCCGAGCTGAACCGCCGCTTCGATCATCGCGCCAAAGTATTTGGAAGCCCATTTCGCGTTGGTGAAATACCGCACCTGGTTGAAATCGGGGGCGGTCCGGGAATTGGCAAGGATCGGCAGATAGCTGGTACCGCTGTTGTTGTTGAGGGTGCTGGCAGGCACATAGATCCCGCGGCCTTCATTGGTCACGAAATAAGGCGTCCGGCGGAGGTTGAGATCATAGAGATAGAAATTGTCCCAGGTGTTGTCGAAGTAAACGTTGGCGCCTACCCGGAACCAGTTGTTGAAATAATGATAATAGCTGGCGCTGGTTTTGAAGGTCAGCGGGTTTTTAAGATGTTTATCCAGCAGCAGCACCGTAGCCGGCTGCGACGTAGTGAGCGTGTTGTAATAGGCTACGCCCGGCACCGCGTTGAAATCCTTTTGATAAAGCGCCCATTGCGCCTGGGGGATGTTGGAGCGGATATCGACCTGCCGGAAATCGACGCCGTTGTCGATGTGTGCAAAGGTCAGGGCCTGGGTGGTAAGCTCGGACGCGAATAAGCCGGCGCCCACCTTCACGATATCGCGGCCGTCGCCGTGTACGTCCCAGATGAGATTGACGCGCGGCTGAACATTTTTGGCGTCGAAGGGAACCACATGGGTATTCGCGCCAAGCTCCTGCTGCAGCAGCGGGTTGTACGTGGGCGCACTGCCCACGATCTGGCCATCCCAACGCAGCCCGACGGTGAGGTTCAGGTTAGAGCGGAGGTTGGTCTCCATCTGCGCGAAAACACCGAGCTCTATCAGCGGGATGCTGACCGTGGGGTTCGTGCCGTTGAGCGGGATCTTTCGGTTGAACCGGTATGGGAGATTCTGTGCCAGCGAGTCGATGCTGTTGTAATAGAACTGTCCCTGCTGATCGTGCGAAAGCCTGTCCGTTATGTGATTGATGTTATTGTCGGTGCCAAAAACGAAGTTCAGATTGCCTGCTTTATACTGCAGGTTATCGATGATCTGAACGACGTCGGAGGCGTCGCGCTCCGGAACCCAGTTCTGGTCACCGAAGTCTACCGTAATATTCCCGGTACTGCCGTCGGCAAAGGTCGAGTTGACGTTCACAAACCCTTCGGGTACATGGTTGTTCAGAAAGGTCAGGAATTTGCGGTACGTGCTGAAGTTGAGCTTCAGATCATTGGTCAGGTGCGTGTTAAACTCCGTTCGCAGCCCCAGCATCACGGCGTTGTCGATCTCGATGCCGGTGTACTCTGTGCTGAGCAGGCCGTTGCCCTTGAGCTTGTTTGGATCGACGAAATGCAGATAGTTGTATTTCAGCGTGAGGAGGTTCTTTTTATCGATGTTCCAGTCGAACTTCCCGAAGACGTTCTGCGTCCGTTGGTTGATGCTGATGGTGCCGAATTGCGGGCTGGCCGGGAAACCGAAGGTGGGCCCTTCGAGAATATTCACGATCTTTTGCAGATTGGCTTCCGTGATACCCAGGTTCTTTTCCGCCTGCGCCTGCGTAGGTCCCGCAAAGGTGAAATCGTAGGCCCTGAAGGGGATGCGGTTATTGTACTGGTCATAGGCCACCAGGAAATGTAACTTGTCTTTGATGATCGGACCGCTGAACAAGCCACCAAACTGTTCGGTCTTGTAATTATTGGTGAGATGGTGGTCGTTTACATCGCGGTTGGCCGCCAATGAACTTGCACCATAGTAGCCCCAGGCCGCGCCGGAGAATTTGTTCGTGCCCGATTTGGTGATGGCTTTCACGACCCCGCCGCTGCCGCGGCCATTGGTCACGTCATAGGAATTCGTGGACACCTCGAATTCGCGAATCGTTTCCGAAGAGATGGAGAAAGCGGCGTCCGAGATACCGCCGAAATCGGCGCGGCGATTGCTGACCCCATCCAGCATATAGCCTGTGCCGCCGGCCTTGGCCCCTGCGAGGGAGGCGCCGTTGGCGAGCGGGGAAAGCGCCATAAGATCGGTGTAGTTACGCGAGACCAGCGGGATCTTTTGGATCGCACGGCCGGATACCGCGGTGCCCGTACCCAAACGGTCCACACTGTTGTTGAAGCTGTTCGACACCACCGTGACTTCGGTAAGGGTCCTGGCCGTTTTGCTAAGTGTGATCTTGTGCAGGACCAGCCGGTCGCCGAGGTTGAGGACGTTGTTCTTCAGGACGGAGGTCTGGGCGCCGACGGCCGTGATCGTAATGTCATAGAGGCCAACGGGCAGATCGCGAAATTCAAAATAGCCTTTCTTGTCGGTGACTCCGTTCGTAGCAAAACCGGTGGAGATATTGTGGAGATCGATGGTAGCCCCGTCAAAGGCTTTTCCATTCTCATCATAAATGAATCCACTTATTGCGGATCCGCTGGATTGGGCGAACAGGCTAAAGCAGAAGCATAGGCCCAGGAAGGTCAGAAGAACGTTTTTCATGTAGTTAGTTTGCAGTGGCAAAACTATCGTTTTGACAAAACGCAATATTCGCTCTTCACCGAACTTAATAGTATCGTAAAGAAAAGGTCACACAAAAAAAACAAAGCGGAGCAGGGGTATCTATTCGGATTCTCTCAGGAGCCCCGGCAGATCGAGGCGGTGGGTATACATCGCGAGCTTGCCTTCCGCATCCAGCGGCCATTGATCACGGGGGCGATCCCAGTAGAGCTCTACGCCATTGCGGTCCGGGTCATCGAGATAGATCGCTTCGGATACGCCGTGATCCGAAGCACCGGTGAGGGGATAGTTGACGTCGAGCAGGCGGCGTACCGCAACTGCCAGATCCTTTCGGGTGGGATAAAGGATGGCGGTATGGAACAAACCCGGTGCCGATTCAGGTGCAGGCGGCTGTCCCTTGCTGTACCATACATTGAGCCCGATGTGATGGTGATACCCGCCGGCCGAGATAAAAGCGACCTCCTGGCCATAGCGGATCATCAGCTCGAACCCCAGCAAACCGCAATAGAAGGTGAGGGAACGTTCCAGATCGCTGACTTTGAGATGGACATGCCCGATACGGGTCTGGGCGGGTATGACATAGCTATTCATACCCAAAGGTAATGAATCTAATGTCTGACCTTCGGTCGGACGGCCTCCGGCCGTCATAGCCGAAATCTCACCCCCAAACTCACCGGCAGCGCCGCGAGGTGATAGGTCATAGCGGTAGCCGGGTTATTGAAATACTGGCCGCTGACGTTCAAGGCCAGTCCGAACTTACAGGTAAAGAAATAGGCCACGCTCATGCCGCCGCCCGCGGTAATCCCACCCTTGGTGCCGGGTTTGACGGCGAGGGTATTGCCGCTATTGACGATCTTTCCACCGGATACAAAGCTATAACCCGCCGAGAGTGAGACATTGGCCTGCCATCCTTTGGGGCCGCCGATGGTAAACCGGCCGAAGAGTTGTACGGGGATCACGGGTTTGGCGGGATATACCGTATTATAGGTGTTGGGAACGGAACCCGGATAGGCGATGTCGTCCTGGTAGGACAAGGTCATATAGGCGGCCGAGACGCCTAACTGGAACCAATGGTTGAAGATATGGGAGATGTCCAGCTCTGCGTAGGGATGGGCCCCATCGGTCCGGCTATGCTGTGTGGTATTGTCGAACCGCGGGATAGAGTTGAAGGAACCGCCGCCGTTCGCATCGATCTCCCATTTATTATGGCACTCGTCCTTATTCTTTCCGCCCGCCCGGATATAGGTCGTGTCACTCTGTTTATATTCGAGCTTGTTACCCGCCGTGTCAAAGTTTAGCGGGACATGCAGCTCCAGCGTCGTATCCTTGCAAAGCACCCAGCGGTCGGCGAAAGCTGGCGAATAAATTCTTCCGGGACGGCCGGCGCTATCCCTGAACGTCGCCGTCGTATCGAGGTTGCGCATCAACTGGTAAGTGGTATCGAACTTTTTCTTCCCCGGCGTGATGATGCCCTGGTAGAAGGTGATCACGAGATGCAGCTTACGATCATGCGCGCTATCCGTTCGCACGGTATCGGTGGTCACCCTGACACCGATCTCTTTGCAACAGCCCGGGCCGCCGGCGGCAGGGTCGTTGGCGAAAAAGGCGTTGCCACAGGTATGGAGGATATAAAAATAACAACCTTCGGGCCCCGTGATCCGCCAGGCCGCAACCCCGTCGTCGCCTTCACCGGCAGGATTCAGCCTTACATAGATATAGCCGTTTTTTTTATTAAAGAAGCCGAGGTTACCTATCGTTCCGGGGTTGATGAAGAGGTTCTCTACATCGGCGACATCGAGGTCCTTATAACCGTTCGTAAAGCCGATGTCTTTCAGCAGCCCGTTGAACACGTTGAATTCCGTCTTGAATTTCTTCCGGTTAGCCCGGTTGCGTACGGCTTTCATAAAAAGGGTGCGGCTGGTCACGCCGCTATCTTTTTGTAAAAAAGGGAACTGGGGGTGATTGCCGAGTTTCTCGGTAAAGTTACGGGGAGATAGCTGCTGATCGAATTTAAATACCGGGGAGGAGCGTTTGCAAATAGTTTGAGACCACGCCCCGACAGACATTAACAAAAATGAACAAAGGAATACGGCCGATGGGAAACGCATTAGTATTCAGGGTTTAAGGGATAAGCTGCAGGCCTATAAACGAATAAAAAACGGGTTTCTTATAGGGCATGAAAAAATAATATATTTCAACTTACGTTTAAACGAAAACCCTACTTAAAATCAATCTTTATGAAAGCCACGAACCTGTATCGATTTTTGTTTGCCTCTACCCTTTGCGGATTTTTATTTACGGCTTGTAAGAAGAGTAGTAGCAGTTCCAATGGCACCTCCCAAACCGAACTTCAAACGCAGGCCGACGACGAGTCTCGCGTCTCCTCCGAAACCGATGCGTCTTTCAACGATGTGAACACCGCAATGGAGGGATCCGCGACGATCACCGGCAGCAGCCAGGACCGCACCGTGCGTTATGGTGTCACGGTTGACGGCGGCAACCAGGATACGGTAAAAAATTCGCTTGTTTGCAACGCTACGGTGACCTTCGATACGACCGACAACCCGCACACCATAACGATCACCTATAATGGTAAAACCTCGGATAGTCTTCGCATCCGTACCGGCTCCATCGTTATCTCCTGGGTGCCCGGAACCCATTGGACCACGGCAGGCGATCAGATCACCGTTACGTTCCAGAATCTCAAGATCGTTCGCGTCCTCGACAACAAGGCGATCTTATTCAACGGTACGCATACGTATACCAATGTCACCGGCGGCAGCTTGCTGAGCCTGACCTCGAATACAGCGACGCCGATCACGCATACCATTACCAGCAGCAATATGTCGATCACCTTTGACGACGGCTCGCAGCGGACCTGGAGCTTTGCAAGGCAGCGTACGTACTCCTATAACAATGGATTTAAGATCCAGGAGACCGGTACCCATACCAGCGGCGGCATGAACAATATCTCGGAGTGGGGCACCAACCGTTTTGGCAATAGCTTTACGGCGCAGATCACCACCCCCCTCACCGCGCAGGTGTGTAATAATTCCTTACAGGTTACGGCCGGGGTCTATGTCCTGACCAACAATTCCGGCGTGTTTACCCTGACCTTTGGCCTGGATGTGAACGGCAATCCGGTTTCAGGCTGTTCCCTCACGAACGTCTACTATCTTCAGCTGGTTTGGGCCGGCGCAGGCGGCAAGACCTATAGCATTACACTGCCTTATTAACAAAATAGCAACTACCAGCACGAACGGCCCTTACGGGCCGTTCGTCTTTTTATCCCTATTTTTACCCCATGAATTGGAAGGTCATCAGCTATCTTACCCTCATCGCGGTCGTATCGGGCGTGTTCTTCTCCTGTTATAAGACCAAGAACTTCAGCACCAACCTTACGGCGCAGATCGATTCGGCGATCATCACTCAAAGTTATGACCAGGCCCGGGTCACGGCGATCCTCGACGAGGTCTTCAACGATGTGGATTCGGCGATGAGCAACCAGACCGGCAGCGGGTCGATCACCCCGATCACCCTGTGCGGTACCGCGATCACGGTGGACACCGTGGGGCACCTGCATTATATCTCGATCACCTATAACGGCTATACCTGCGATAATCTCCGGAACCGCGGCGGCAATGTCACGATCTATTTCGATTCGGCCACCAGCTGGCAAAACCCTGACGATACCATCGGTGTCAATATCAACGACCTCACCGTGGCAGGCGCGGAAGGGGATACGAACCGGGTCCGCCTCAATGGAACCTTCTATTATGTCAACAACAGCGGCAGCAATCTTTCCACGCTCACCGCAGGCTCGTCGCCCATTGTCCACCGGATCTTTTCCCCTTATCTCGGCGTTCTGTTCAACAGCGCCGACACCGCCACCTGGCAGGTCGCCAGACAACGCAGCTATACGAACAGCGGCAGCGGGTTCGTGATCACGACTACCGGTATAGACACCGTAGGAGGGGTTGCCAATGTATCGGAATGGGGTGGTAACCGCTACGGCAATAGCTTTATCGCGGCTGTCGATACACCGCTGGTCATCACGTCAGCCTGCGATTACCAGGTCACCAGGGGGCAAGTCCAGCTGACGAATCCTACCGGCGCAACGACCCTGACCTTCGGGCTGAATGCTTCGGGCAGCGCCGCCACCGGTTGTCCGGCCACCGGCAGTTATTTTTATTTCCAGTTTAGCTGGACCGGCTCGGATTCCAACCCTTATAGCACCGTGCGGCCAAGTCCCTTTTGGTGACCTGCCGCCAACAAAAGACCGGTTTCCCATGTTTTGAATTTTACTTACATTGCCGTTATGCAAACCGTTACCGCCGAATGGCTCCAGGCAACCGAGGTCTTCCGCGAGGTCCCATTAGACCAGCTGCAATGGATGATCGATAACAGCCAGCATCTGTCGATGCAGGCGGGGGATTATTTTTTCAAGAGTGGCGAACCGGTAAAAGGCACCTATGTCGTCGTCAGCGGCCGCTTGCGCCTCTATATCCTGCACAACCGGGAGATGGAGGAGATCAGTGTGCTGGTGCCCGGTGATGTCAGCGGAGCGCTCCCCTTCTCGCGCGGTATCAAGGCCAGTGTAAACGCCAGTGTACTGGAAGACACGACCATTATGCTGCTGCCGGCGGACAAATTCCGCGAGATGATCAGCCGCTTTTATGAGCTCACGGCGGCACTTGTACATCAGATGACTAACCGGGTCCGGAATTATACCTCGCTCCAGCAGCAAAACGAAAAGATGATGGCCCTCGGCAAGCTGTCGGCGGGTCTCGCGCACGAGCTCAACAACCCCGCAGCGGCCATCGTCCGCGGTTCGGAATCGCTGGTCAAGCATCTGCAGCTGGAGCCCGAGCTCTTCAAAGACGTGATCAATGTCAAGATGGAAGCTGCGGACGTCGATAACATCACCGGAAAATTATTCGAGATCCTCCAGCGTAAGGACAAGCCCAAGCTGACCCTGATGCAGAAAACGGAGATGGAGGACGACCTCCGCGACTTCCTCGACGACAACAAGGTCGAGAACAGCGACGAGATCGCCGAGAATTTCATGGAATATGGCTTCACCTGTGACGATATGGAGCATTTCCGCGAACATATCCCGGCTCCGTACGTTTCATCCGTGCTCAACTGGATCAATACCAACCTGGTCACCGAACGGATGGTGCAGGATATCCAGGAGGCCTCGCAGCGTATCTTCAGGCTGATCCAGAGCGTCAAGAATTTTACGCATATGGATCAGGGTAAGGGCAAGGAGCTTATCGATATCCACACGGGTATCGAGAGCACCCTGACGATGATGCAATACAAGCTCAAAAAGGCCAATATAGAGGTGGTAGAAGAATACGATCCCAAGCTGCCCAGGGTCATGGCCCTCGTTGGCGAGCTCAACCAGGTGTGGACCAACCTCATCGACAACGCCGTGGACGCCATGGAACCCCAGGGCAAGGGAAAGCTCATCATCCGCACCGGGGAAGACCACCAGTTCGCCCGTATCTCGATCATCGACAACGGTCCCGGCATCCCGGAGGATATTAAAAGAAGCATCTTCGATCCTTTCTTTACGACGAAAGGGATCGGCAGGGGCACGGGGCTCGGTCTCGACGTGGTGATGCGGATCGTCCAGGGCCAGCACCATGGTTCGGTGAAAGTGAATTCCGTTCCGGGCAGGACCGAGTTCATCGTCTGTCTGCCGATCGCAGGATAGATTAAATCATTTAAATTGCAGCTTTCATCATGACACCACCCATCATATTTGTTATAGACGATGATCCGCAGGTATTGCGCGCCATCACCCGTGATCTGCGCACCCAATTCCGGCAGCACTATCGTGTCCTGAGCACGACCTCCGTGAAAGAGGCCCTCGACAGCTTGCTCGATCTCAAGAATAAAGGCGAGACCATCGCCGTGTTCATTTCCGATCAGCGGATGCCGGAGATGGAAGGCGTGGAGTTCCTGCAAAAGGCCCGGGAATTCTTTCCCGACGCTAAACGGGTACTGCTCACCGCCTATTCGGACACCGACGCCGCGATCAAGGCCATCAACAATGTTCAGCTGGATTATTACCTGATGAAGCCCTGGGATCCGCCGGAAGAGAAGCTCTATCCCGTGATCAATGATCTGCTCGACGACTGGCAGGCCAATTTCCGGCCGCCTTTCAAAGGCATCAAGGTGATCGGTTATCAGTTCTCGCCAAAATCGCATGAGATCAAGGAATTCCTGAGTGGCAACCTCGTGCCTTACCAGTGGCAGGACGTGGAGCTGAGCAAGGAGGCGCAGGAATTGCTGAAGCTCAACAATATCGCCACCAAGGATCTGCCCGCACTGTTCCTGGAGGACGGCAGCTGTTATTGCTCGCCGAGCATCCCGCAGGTGGCGGAGAAGATCGGGCTGAACCCCACGATCAAAAACACCGTTTATGACGTCGTGATCATCGGCGCCGGTCCGGCCGGTCTCGCCGCTTCGGTCTATGGCGCCTCCGAAGGCCTCAAAACGCTCTTGGTCGAACGGCTCAGTCCCGGTGGTCAGGCGGGGACGAGCTCGCGCATCGAGAACTATCTGGGTTTTCCCAATGGGCTCAGCGGTTCGGACCTCACCCGCCGGGCGATCACCCAGGCCACGCGGCTGGGGGCGGAGGTGCTGCTGCCGCGAAGCGTCCGAGAGATCTGTCAGAAAGACGGCTATAAAAAAGTGATGCTCGACAATGGCGAAGAGATCAACACCCACGCCATCGTGATCACTACCGGTGTCGACTACCGGAAACTGGAGACCAAGGGTGTCCCCGATTTCACGGGTGCGGGCATCTATTATGGGGCTGCGATGACGGAGGCCGCGGCCTTCCGCGATTGCGAGGTCTTTGTCGTCGGCGGCGGGAATTCGGCGGGCCAGGCAGCCATGCATCTGTCGAAGTTTGCCGCCAATGTGAACATCGTGATCCGCCGGGAAGACCTCACGCCGACCATGTCGGCGTATCTAATCGACCAGATCGCCAAACGCGAGAATATCCACATCCTCGCCTGTAGCGAGATCCAGGCCGCGGCGGGCAATGGCCGGCTGGAAGAGCTAACTATCGGGAATTTAAAGACCGCCGAGACGACGACCCAAAAGGCCAATGCGCTGTTCATCTTTATCGGCGCCAAGCCTTTTACGGACTGGATCGGTCTGGACATCATCAAGGACGATAAAGGATTCCTGGAGACGGGCCGTGATCTCAAATCGCATGAGCTATTCAAAAAGATCTGGAAACAGGACCGCGATCCGTATCTGCTGGAGACCAGCTGTCCCGGCATCTTTGCGGCCGGCGATGTCCGGGCGGGGGCGATGAACCGCGTGGCTTCGGCGGTTGGCGAAGGATCGATGGCTATTAGTTTTGTACACAAATATTTGGCAGAAGTATAAACTACGCGGGTCCCGCGGCCCGCGCTAAAAAACGGATCAATATGGCGGATGAACAAATTTGCTCCCACATGCAGGC
This sequence comes from Chitinophagaceae bacterium, assembly GCA_025934485.1. GTDB lineage: Bacteria > Bacteroidota > Bacteroidia > Chitinophagales > Chitinophagaceae > Puia. The sequence continues at coordinate 7,558 of JAICXX010000087.1, read as the reverse complement.
CATCAAGGAGCTCAAAGAACCCAAGGAATATGTCTGCGAGGAATGCGTCAAGATGGGTGCCCATTGGGTCCATCTGCGTACCTGCCAGACCTGCGGCGTCACGCTTTGCTGCGATGACTCTCGCTATAAACACATGACCAAGCACTTCCACCGGACCGGTCATCCGGTGATCATCTCGGCCGAACCGGGCGAGAAATGGATGTGGTGCTACCCCGACAATTTGTTTGCCGAATATTCCTGAAAGGGTAGTAAATTCGCGCCCAAAGACGTTGGAAGCGTCTGAGTGACAGACACATGAAGATTCTCATTGAAAACGCGCGTATTGTCGACCGCAACTCCCCGCATCATGGAGCGATAAGGGATATCCTCATCGAAGACGGCCGGATCATTTCCATTGGTGAAAAGCTGGCCTCCGGTGTTCAGGCCGACAAAGTCCTTCGCCAGCCGGGTCTCCATGTTTCCCCGGGCTGGGTGGATGTCTTTGCCCATTTCGGCGACCCCGGCTATGAGTACAAGGAAACGCTCGAGAGCGGTGCTGCCGCGGCTGCCGCCGGCGGCTATACCGATGTCTTTGTCCTGCCCAATACGAAACCGGTGGTGGACTCCAAATCGCAGGTGGAATACATCCGGCGCGCGGCGGCTGCCCTGCCCGTTCGTATCTGGCCGCTTGGCAGCGTTACCCGCGGACTCGAAGGAAAGGATCTGGCGGAGATGTACGATATGCGGAACAGCGGCGCCATTGCCTTTAGCGATGGCACGAACCCGGTACAATCCGCCGGGTTGCTCCTCAAAGGATTGCAATACGTCAAGGCATTCGATGGGGTCATCGTTCAGGTCCCGGACGACAAGACCGTAGGCGCCAGCGGGCTGATGAACGAAGGCATCATCTCCACCCGGCTGGGTCTTCCCGGCAAACCCATGATGGCCGAAGAGCTCATGGTCGCCCGGGATATCGAGCTGGTTCGCTATACCGGCTCAAAACTGCATATCACGGGCGTCAGCTCGCCCCGGTCGCTGGAATACATCCGTGCCGCGAAGGCCGCGGGTCTGCAGGTCAGCTGTTCCGTAACGCCGCATCATCTTTTCTTCACCGACGCCGATCTCACCAATTACGATACCAACCTCAAGGTCTATCCGCCGCTGCGCGACGCCGCCGCGGGACAGACGCTGAAAAAGGCCGTACAGGAAGGGCTCGTCGACGCCATCGCCTCGCATCATCTGCCCCAGGAGTTCGACAGCAAGATCGTAGAGTTCGAATACGCCAAACCGGGGATGAGCAGCCTGGAGACGGTCTACCCCGCCCTGCGGACGGCCCTGCCCGAGCTGTCGCCCGAACAAACGGTCGATCTGCTCAGCTATCGTCCCCGGCAGCTGTTCGGGCTGGAACAGCCGGGCATTTCCGAAGGGCAAACCGCCACGCTCACCATCTTCGATCCCGCCGGCACTACGCAGCTCGAAACGGGCACCACCCGCTCGCGGTCGAAGAACAACCCCTTCATCGGCCGTTCCCTGAAAGGCCGGGTCATCGGGATTTTCAATAACAACGCCCTTCATCTCAACCAATCCGGACTATAGCCGATGATGCAACGAAAACCCATCCCGCTCACGGCTCTTTATGGCGGCATCGCCACGCTGGCAATGATCGTCGTCACCCTCGGTACCTACAAAGCCGGTCCGGTGTCCTTTCTGAAGCTTACGGTCGAGCTGATGTACCTGATCCCGCTGGCTTGCGGCGCCATCGCGGCATTGGTCCGGCGGAGCCAGCAAGGCGGTTACCTGGAATTCCGTAACGCGCTTCGCATTATCTTTGGCATCCTGGTCCTGGCCGTTGCGTTGCAGGGGGTGTTTACCTGGCTGCTCGTAAACGTGATCGATCCGCATTTCGGGCAGGCGCTCCGCCCCGTGTGGCTGGCGAACACGGAATCGGCCTACCGGCGTTTTGGAATGCCGGACGACGAGATCAGGAAAAATATAGATTCGCTAAAAAATACGAACCCCTTCAGCTTCGGCAGCGTCATGCTGGGGCTGGCACGGGTTTATATTCTCGGATTCCTGATCTCGCTGATCCTGGCGGCGATCACCAAACGAAAAAAGCCGATTGAGCGGCCCACAACCTTATAACATGGATATTTCAATCGTCATACCCGTTTATAACGAGGAGGAGTCCCTTCCCGAGCTTACCGCCTGGATCGACCGCGTGATGCTGGAAAATAACTTTTCCTATGAAGTGATCTTTGTTGACGACGGGAGCACGGATCGCAGCTGGGAGGTGATCACCGAACTGCGGCATGCCAATCGCAATATCCAGGGCAATGTCAAAGGCATCAAATTCCAGCGCAACTATGGCAAATCCGCCGCGTTGAACGAAGGGTTCAAGGCCGCGCGTGGCGAAGTCGTCATCACCATGGATGCCGATATGCAGGACAGTCCGGACGAGATCCCCGGGCTCCGGCGCATGATCCTGGAAGAAAAATACGATATGGTCAGCGGCTGGAAAAAGGTGCGGCATGATCCCGTCTCGAAAACGCTCCCCAGCAAATTCTTCAACTGGACCACGGCCCGGGTGAGCAAGATCCCGCTGCACGATTTCAACTGCGGACTCAAGGCCTATCGTAAAAAGGTCGTCAAAGGCATCGAGGTCTATGGCGAGATGCACCGCTATATTCCCGTGATCGCGAAATGGTCGGGATTCCGAAAGATCGGCGAAAAGGTGGTGGAGCACCGCGCCCGCAAATATGGCTATACGAAATTCGGCGGTCTGGGCCGGGGGCTCAAGGGCCTGCTGGATCTGGCGTCGATCACCTTTGTAGGGAAATACGGTAAACGTCCTATGCACTTTTTTGGCCCCGTGGGTCTGCTTGTATGGCTCCTGGGTTTTGCGGAGTTTGTCTCGTTGGTGATCCAGAAGCTCGACAATAGGGCGACCTTTACGCTGACTAACAGACCGTCGTTCTATATTGCGCTGACGAGTGTCGTTGTGGGCACCCAGCTGTTCCTCACGGGATTTGTCGCCGAGCTGATCTCCCGGAACTCGTCCTCGCGGAACGCCTATCTCATCGAACAAAAACTGGGGCTGGAAAATCCATGACGTCACCCACGCAGCCGCGAGGCACGGTGGTCATCATCGGACCCGGATACCCGCTTCGCGGCGGCCTCGCCACGTTCGACCAGCGGCTGGCCCGTGAGTTCATACACCAGGGATTCGACTGTCGCATCTATTCGTTCTCGCTTCAATATCCCGATTTCCTTTTCCCCGGCACCACGCAATACAGCACCGATCCGCCGCCGGAAGGCCTCATCATCCTGAGCCGGATCAACTCCATCCAGCCCCTGAACTGGATGTCGGTGGGCAACGAACTGCGGCGGCTGCGCCCCGACATCATCGTCGTCCGCTATTGGCTGCCGCTTATGGGGCCCGCGCTGGGTACGATCCTGCGGCGGGTGAAGAAGAATCATCACACCCGGGTCATTGCGATCACCGATAATGTTATCCCACACGAGAAACGCCCGGGTGACACGCCCTTTACCCGGTATTTTCTCAAGGCGTGTGACGCCTATATCACCATGAGCGAAAAGGTCATGAAGGACCTGCGAATCTTTCAACCCTTGAAACCCGCGCGCCAGATCGCACATCCGCTGTACGATAATTTCGGGGAACCCATCACCCGGGAGGCAGCCCGGCAACGGCTGCGGGACAAAGGGATCACCATCGGCGACACGGACCGCATCGTGCTCTTCTTTGGGTTCATCCGCAAATACAAGGGGCTGGACATCGCGCTCGAAGCCATGGCCGATCCCCGGATCAGGAATATGGGGATAAGGTTGCTGATAGCGGGAGAGTTCTATGAAGACGCGGCCCCTTACAAAGAACAAATCGCCCGACTCGGCATTGAAGATCAGCTGATCCTGAGAACCGAATTCATTTCTGATACGGAGGTACGCGATTATCTGTGCGCCGCCGATGCCGTGATACAACCCTATCGCAACGCCACCCAAAGCGGGGTGACTCCCCTCGCCTATCATTTCGAGAAACCCATGATCGTCTCCAACGTGGGCGGTCTGCCGGCCCTGGTGCCGCACGAACAGGTGGGCCTCGTCGCCGAACCCGAGTCTGCCGCCATGAGCGATGCGATCCTGCGTTTCTTTACCCTCGGCGAAAGCTATTTTCTCCCCGCCCTGCGGCGCGAAAAAGAAAAATATTCGTGGAGCAAGCTGGTGGAGACCATTCTTGGGCTCGCCCATGGCGCGAACGATTAAACATTATGCTGAATCTCCAACATATCGACTCTGCGTGGACCCTTTTCCTCGACCGCGACGGGGTGATCAACGAGGAAAAAGAAGACAGCTATATCTTTCACTATGGCGAATTCCGCTTCTACGAAGGCGCGCTGGAGGCCCTCCAACGCTTCGCGGAGGTCTTTGGACACATCGTGATCGTGACCAATCAGCGGGGCGTCGGCAAGGGCCTGATGACCGTCGCCGATCTGCAGAATATCCACGATCAAATGGTCGGGGCGATCATCGCGCGCGGCGGCCGCATCGACCGCATCTATTTCGCCGACTCGCTGGACAACGCCCATCCCTTGCGGAAACCCCAACCCGGGATGGCCCATGCCGCCCAAAAAGACCTGCCGGCAATCGACTTCACAAAGTGTGTCATGGTGGGCAACAATATCAGCGATATGGAGTTCGGTCGCAACGCCGGGATGTACACCGTCTTCCTCCGGACCACCAGCCCCGACCAGCCCCTGCCACACGTCTCTATCGATATGGCATTCAACTCGTTGTACGATTTTGCAAAACATTTGCGTCCGGCGTGAAATTTTAGGCGGAAATTACCGTTTGCCTCTCACGGGCCCGCAACTTTCACCCGTAACTTTGATCTATGCGAAGCAAGCTAACCACCGTGGTTGTTCTATTAATGATGTGCTCGTTGCCGGGCCTGTCCCTTTCGGCCAGCGCCCAGCAGCATCTTACTCCTGCCGAGGAACAGGTCTTTGAAAAACACGAAGACACCCTGAAAGGCTATGCTTTTAATATCGTGAACGCGGAGACGGCCACGCAACGGTTCGTCGCCGACAGCTCGTTCATCCGTTCGCTGGTACGCGCCCTGCGCAAGCCCAACTCTTTTTATTATCCTTTCGACTCGCTCCAAACCATCTCGCGGCTATACGCACCCGATAGTACTTTTCGCATCTTTACCTGGGAGTTCAAAAAGGACGACTACATGTACCTGCAGGAGGGCGCCATCCAGGTGAAACAAGCCGACGGCTCGCTCAAATTGTTCCCGTTGTTCGATTGCTCGATGTTTACGGATAAGCCGCTGGATTCGGTACGCACGCGTCGCAACTGGATCGGCGCCATCTATTACAAGATGATCCTGAAGACCTGGCAGGGCCGGAAATATTATACGTTGCTGGGTTTCGACGATTACAGCTCCACCGCCAACAAGAAATGGATGGAAGTGCTCACCTTCAACGAACAGGGTGAGCCGCAGTTCGGCGGCCCTTATATCTCCTTTGCCCAGGATTCCGTTCACAAGCCCCTTCAATACCGCTTCGACATCGAATACAAAAAAGACGCGGCAACGCGGTTCAACTACGATCCGACGATGGACATGATCGTATACGATCACCTGGTCCCTGAAGGGAATAATCCCGAGAAAAAGGATTCGTATGTTCCGGATGGGGATTTTGAAGCCTTCCAGTGGAAAGGCGGCCATTGGGTACACGTCGACAAAGGCCTGTTTACCATGAAGCTCAAGGATGGTGAGGCGCCGTCGGACGCCAAGGTGCTCGACGACCAGGGCAATATCAATGAAAAGCAATTGCAGGAAGCCTCCGAAAAGAACGCTAAGAAAAAGCCACACAATTAAGGCCCCGGCAAGGCTAATGTCCCAACAGCCGGCGAGGCTAATGCCCCAACAGCCGGTTCTTCGCAAGGTTGTATTCTTCTTCTGAAAGCGCCCCCTTCATCTTCAGTTCAAATAATTTCTCGAGCTCCGCCGCGATCTGTGGCGTCCCGGCACGGGGTGTCGCCCCTCCTCCGCCCGAATGCCGGTCCATGGCCGCCGCCATCTGCTCGGCCTGGCTGCCGAACTGCCAGCGCTGGAAATCGGCCTGCGCCGCGGTGATGGTATCTTTTAATCTTTTGGGGTGATTGACATTGTAATAATCGGTGGCGCCCACCTGCGCGGCCGTTTGGATCTCGACGTGACCGAAATTGAAGAGCCGGCCCATCACCGTTTGGTCGTAGGAAACGTTGTTGATCTTGTCCAGCGGACTTTCCTTTGCGAAATGATTCATCAACCCGCTCTCATCGATAACGCGGAAATTGGTCACTACCCAGATATTCACCTTCCAGCTATAGTACCGGATCAGCCAATAGACGATGCCCAATACGGGCAAGAGCCAACCCCAGACCAGACCAAAATGGGCGACGAGGAAGATGCCAAGAGCGATAGCGATGAGCGCAAAGAGGACCGGAAGGACCAAAGAGGTCCAGCTGCTATACGTGACGAGGAGGGTCTTCTCCCCTTTCTGCAAGGGAGTCCGCATGAATTGTATTTTTTTCGATTGGGCGCTCGCGTTGGTCATTACTCGTCCAGTTTCAGCACGGCCAGGAACGCTTCCTGTGGCACTTCGACCGAACCGATCTGACGCATCCGCTTCTTCCCTTCCTTTTGCTTTTCGAGGAGCTTCCGTTTACGGCTGATATCCCCGCCATAACATTTCGCGGTCACATCCTTGCGGAGGGCGCTGATGGTCTCACGGGCGATGACCTTGGCGCCGATAGCGGCCTGGATCGCGATCTGGAATTGCTGCCGGGGCAACAGTTCCTTGAGCTTCTCACACAGCTTCCGCCCGAAGTCATTGGACCGGCTGCGGTGGATCAACGCGCTGAGGGCGTCGACCTTGTCCCCGTTCAACAGGATGTCCATCTTGACGATATCGCTATCGCGCTTGCCTATGGGATGATAGTCGAACGACGCATACCCGCGGGTCTGGCTCTTCAGTTTATCATAGAAATCAAAGACGATCTCGGTGAGCGGCATCTCGAAGATCAGCTCTACACGGGTCGTGGTGAGATAGCTCTGATTGATGAGAATACCCCTTTTCCCGAGACAGAGCGTCATGATATTGCCGATATAATCGGGTTTCGTGATGATCTGGGCCCTGATATAGGGTTCTTCGATCCGCTCGATGCGGGTTGGATCGGGCATCTCGGCGGGGTTGTTGACGATGACCACCTCTTCCTTGCTGGTATAGGCCACAAAGCTAACGTTGGGCACCGTGGTGATCACCGTTTGATTGAACTCCCGTTCCAGCCTCTCCTGGATGATCTCCATATGGAGCATGCCCAGGAAGCCGCAACGGAAACCGAAGCCCAGGGCCTGTGAGGTTTCCAGCTCATAGGTCAGCGAGGCGTCGTTGAGCTGCAGCTTGTCCATACAATCCCGCAACTCTTCGAAATCATCCGTATCCACCGGGAAGATGCCCGCGAAGACCATGGGCTTGACCTCTTCGAAACCCTGGATCATCTTCGGATTGGGGTTACT